>CAZMPL010000012.1:0-3217 GCA_964567805.1 uncultured Pirellulales bacterium
CACACCCTACTTTTTGTGATTTTTCTTCGCAAACGATGTATTTTGCACCGTTTGAAACAGCCTGCTCGATGAAGTCATGTCCATCTGAGACAGTGCCTTTTACCGCAACGAAGATATCGCCGCTCCTGACTGCACGAGAATCAGTGCAAACGTTCGGCGGATTTTCCGTAGAAACAAGTTTTATCAGTTCGTCAAAATTCATAATCAATAAATACTATTTCGGCATTTCAGTTCAATTTAGTTCATCTATAACATTTAACAATATTTGAATTGTTCTGGCAAGAGTGTCCTGTATTGGTTTATAATTATATTATGAACGATGATTATTGATAAATTGAGGAACATGAATATGAAAAAAACAGTCTCTTTGTTTATTTGCTTAGCATTATTAATTTCTATTGTATCAGGCTGCAGGAATAAATCAGGTTCAGGAACAAGAAATGTAAAAGATTCCAACGAGGTTGAATATTTCGCATTGCTTATGAATGATCATAAAATAGGTTACGCAGTCGAAAAAAGAATAGTTGAAAAAGATATTGTTAAAACTCTGATGGAGATGAATATGACTTTGAGTCGAGTTGGAATAACTATTAATGTTACAACGAATTCTTCCTCGACGGAGACTAAAGACGGCAAGCCTCTGGGATTTGAATTAGATCAGGATCTTGGTCTTGGGGCATCAAAAACAGTTGGGACGATTAATGAAGATGGTAAACTTATTGTAAAAAAGGGAGAGCAGGTAGAGGAAATGGATTGGCCCGAAGGCGCTTTGATGTCAGAAGGAATGCGTCTTTTGCATTATAAAACAGGTTTGAAAGAAGGAGCTTCTTATAAAGCGAAAATATTTGAGCCAAGTACATTAACGGCTTTTGATGTCGAAGTGAATGTTGGCTCGAAAGAGCAGGTTGATTTACTTGGACGAGTCGTAGAATTAACAGAAATCAAGACGAAGGCGAGTTCCGAGGCTGTAACTGAACTCAATTCCGATGAATATTATGATGATGATTTGAAACTCCAAAAAAGTGTTACGCTTCTAATGGGTTTATTAAAAATAGAGCAGGTGGCATGCAGCAAGGAATTTGCGCTTGGTAAAAATGATGTTTACGAAATCGTAGATAAAATGTTCATCGCCAGTCCTGAGTTGATTAGTAATATAAGCTCTGTAAAATCAATAACTTATCACATGACTAAAGTAAACCCGGATGCTGATTTGCAATTTCCTGTAACTGATAATCAAAAAGTTGAAAAATCAGGCAATGGTAATGTCTTATTAACAATCGAAAAACAGGAATTCCCCAAAGGTATAACTATTCCATATAAAGGTAATGATAAGGATGCGGTTGAAGCACTTAAGCCGTCACGGTATGTTGAGAGTGACGAAAAAATTATTAAGGACCTTGCTAAAAAAGCGATAGGTGATACGAAAGATGCTTCAGAAGCCGCTCGTAATATAGAGAGCTTTGTAGCTGATTATATCAGTAATAAAAGTTTGTCGGTAGGTTATGCCTCCGCAGCTGAAGTCGCGAAAAGCAGGCAGGGCGATTGTTCCGAGCATGCGGTATTAACAGCCGCGTTGTGCCGTGCCGCAGGAATACCGGCACAGGTTGCTTCCGGCGTGGCTTATGTCTCACAATGGCAAACTGTATCGAACGGTTTCGGCGGCCATGCATGGACACGGGTTTATCTGGGAGATAAATGGTATAACATAGACGCGGCCTTCAAAAGCGCCGGTTTTGGAGGTTATGACCCGGGACACATTACGTTATCTTATGGCAATGGAAACCCGGAAGGATTTCTGAATATTGTAAATACGCTTGGACAATTCAAAATCGAAAAAATTGACATAGAGAACTAACGTTCACAATAATAACAAACCGAATACTTATTGGATTTGAATATCAACAAGATTGAATTCTACGTTTGTGTTGCCGTTGTAATTATTTATCTGGGGCTGGTATGCGACATCGAAATATTCGCATTCGAGTAATTTCTTTTCATATTTACCGAAATTGAATCCGATACCCCTCAATGTAGCCGTGTTATCACTGATTATAAGTTGGAGATGGTCGCCGTTCGTTCCTACTCTTTTTGGCGGCGAAGCAAGACGAACTCCTTTAGTCGCGAAAACAGGTTCGGGATTTCCTTCACCGAAAGGACCGAGCATTTGTAATTCTTTGACTGTTTCGAGTTTGAAGCTGCTTAAAGGTGCAATCGCTTCGATTTCAAGTTTTGAAATAATATCTTTTTCTTCAAGATTTTGTTTTGCGTATTCCTCGAAATCTTCGATAAACCGCTCGATTTTTGAAAATTCGATAGTGACACCGGCCGCCATTTTATGACCGCCGAAGGTATTTAAATGTTGTTCGCATGCTTTCAGGCCGCTTATCATGCAAAATCCAGGTATGGAACGAGCGGAACCCTGAACTATGATATTTTCAATATTTCCTGTGCTTTCAAGTTCCTTGCCGGAAGGGATACCGAGTAATATAGTCGGCCTGTGGTATCTATCGACTATTCTCGAAGCGACAATACCTACTACTCCGATGTGCCAGTTCTCGCCTGCAAGCACAATACTCTTGCGTTCCGGGTGAATCATATTCCTGCTGACCATTATTTCGCAGGCTTCTTTGAAAATTTTTCGTTCTGTTTTCTGCCGCAGGTCATTTTGTGCTTTGAGATATTCTGCAATCTGCATCGAGCGTGTCATACTGTCGGAAGTAAGCAATTCAACCGCAAGGCGCGCATGTCCCATACGTCCGGCGGCGTTGAGCATAGGCGCGAGTTTAAAACCTATATGAAAACTATCGAGTTTCTGTCCGATTAAACCAAGCGTTTCAAGTAAAGCCTGTATTCCGGAAAGTTTACTTTCTGGAAGAGCTTTCAGGCCGTAGCTTGTAAGGATTCTGTTTTCGCCGCGTAAATCGACTACGTCAGCAATAGTTCCCATCGCTGCCAGGCTCGTTGCATTCAGCATAAATTCTCTTAACTCCGGCTGGAGTCTTGCGCCGGATGTGAATGAATTTGCGATAGCCCATGCTAATTTGAATGCGACCATAGCACCCGCTGAATCCTGATTAGGATAAGATTTGTCAAGAGCGGGATGAACAATCGCGCATGCGCGAGGTAATTTACCGTTTTCGTGTTCGATAATCTGGTGATGGTCAGTGATTATTAATTCGATACCAAGCTGATTCGCTGATTCAGCGGAATCATGAGC
>CAZMPL010000012.1:3227-11911 GCA_964567805.1 uncultured Pirellulales bacterium
GCCGCAATCGACAGTAATTAATAATTGCGTTCCGGATTTTGAGAGTGATTCGATTGCTTCTTTATTTAGCCCGTATCCTTCATCAATACGATGCGGGATATAATAATCGACGTTTCCTCCGAGCAGTTTCAGAACCTGCCATAAAATAGAAACACTCGTTATTCCATCGACGTCATAATCGCCGTAAATTGTAATTTTTTCCCCATTTTTGAGAGCATTTTTTATTCGCTCGACCGCAGGTTTTATTCCGGGCATTCGTTCGGGTTCGATAAGTTCCGTCAGTCTGGGCTTTATGAAAATGTTACCCTGTTCGTAACTGATTACTCCACGGTTCATCAGAATCTGTGCGATTAACTGCGATACCCTGAGTGACCTTGCAAGCTCCTGATAACCATTTTTCGGGGGTTTTACAATCCATTCTTTTTTTTGTCTTTGTGCCCAAACCAGCATTTAGACTTTACCCCCTTATCCTTTCTATTAAATAAAAGAAGAAATCAGGAAATCGCCAAACTTATATTAAATGAGTTCGTCGATTGCTTCTGAAATTGCTTTACTGCTTGTTACACCAACCCATTTCTTTTCTATTTGCCCGTCTTTAAATAGAATAAGAGTCGGGATACTGCTAATACCGAACTCCATTGCACTATCGCGTGCATCATCGGTATTGAGCTTGCAAATTAACGCTTTATCCATATAGTTTTCAGCGATTTCTTCGATAACAGGCCCCATCATTTTGCATGGGCCGCACCATGGTGCCCAGAAATCAACCAATACTGGTATTTCTGAGTTGTTTACTATCTCATCAAAACTTTCATCCGTTAATTCTATCACGTTCTCTGACATTCCATTTCCTTTCAGCGATTATTTTAACGGGAATACTAACCCTTTTTATAAAATTTATTAACCGAATCTGATAATAATCCAATTATACCCGGACGTCAATACTCAAAAGAAGTTAAAATTTATAAAGCCTGAACAGGATTATCTAACTATAGGCTCTTTAGTTACTTATAACTTCAGTTCTTTTTTACCAGCCGCCCGGTTGTAATATATCATTAACCGGTTCGTTCCACCATTTCGGATTGCGCAAGTATTGCTTCATCATCATGGCAGCTACTACACCATCACCTGAGGCTGTTGCAAGCTGCATCGCCGCTCCGATTCGGCAATCACCTGCCGCGAATACACCCGGAACATTCGTGCGAAGATATGCGCACTCACATTTTATGAATCCTTGCTCGCTGAGTTCGACGAATCCTTTCAGAAAACCGGTATTGGGAACCATTCCCACGAAAACGAATACGCCGTCACAAGTATAATTTTGCTCTGTATGGTCTTTCACATTTTTCAACGTAACAGATTCGACTTTCCTGCTGCCGTTGATATTGGTTGCGACTGTATTGTATTTTATTTCCAGATTCGAGCCTTGTTCGTTTGCTTTTGCGAGGAGTTCTTCTACAAGCACTTTCGATGCCCTGAATTCTTCTCTGCGATGAATCATGGTTACTTTTTGAGCGAATTTGGCTAAGTGCAGGGTTTCTTCAACCGCGGTATTTCCTCCGCCAATCGAGACAACATGCTTTCCCCTGAAGAACGGTGCATCGCATGTGCCGCAATAACTTACACCTGAGCCGCGGAATTTATCTTCACCCGGCACTCCGAGTTTACGATAATCACTTCCGGGTGTGAGAATTACAACTTTAGCCAGAATATTTTCCCCGTTACAGGTTATAGCGATTTTCCCATCCTTTTGCTTTTCGAGTTTTTCTACTTCGCAGCCTGTTTTTATTTCTGCCCCGAAGCTTTCGGCCTGTTTCTGCATTTTTTGAATAAGACTTGGTCCGTCGATTTGTTCTATGCCCGGGTAGTTTTCTATTCTATCGGTATTGTTTATTTGTCCACCCGGCATAAATTTTTCGAGAACAAGTGTTTTATATCTGTCCCGGGAAGCATAAAGTGCCGCGGCTAAACCTGAAGGACCGGCACCAACTATTACACAATCAAAAAATTCTGACATTACATACTCCTATAAAGATCGTAAAACAGGCATTATAATATTAATTTCTAATTTGTGCCCACTACATTTTTATTTTTGTTTACGAGCAGTGACTTCATTTTATCTATTACCCATTGCGATTTGACAGGTTGTTTTTCCAAAACCATTATCGCGAAATTATCCGCGAGGATTTCTTCTGGGTGTATTAAATAACTCGTATTTTCTCCGACTTTTTTCGCATAGTCAGGAATCTGCTTTTGATCGTACACAACAGGCTGGCCGGATTCATCGCGTTTATATTTGAATTCGTCATTGATTTTTTCCACTTCGACAAGCTGCAGCTTTAGTAAAATAAAAAAGGGCAAATTATTCGCCGGATTAAAGTTCGGTACAGTTATAATTGGTACTACATCAATATTATTTCCTTCATATTGCAATTCGATATAATACCTTTCCGGCGGAACATCCGGATTTGCAACTTCGATATCAAGCAGCCTTTGCGGCAGTTCTGCTTTTCCGCATTTTTTGAAGTTTATTATATTGTAAAGCTTTGCTCTCATATCGAGATTATTTTTTGTATAGATATGGAACAACTCGTGAACAATGAGCGTTTCCATGCCCTGATTTCTTTGGCTTAAAAGATTTTGCGGCAATACAATTGCGTTACCCCGGCAATATGCGGCTCCGCCTTCTTCTTTACCTGTAGTTTTGATGAAAAAAACCATCGGGGGAAGATTTAAATCAAAATTTTCGAGACGATTTGAAACGTTTTGGATTATTGTTCGGATTTTATTCTGTTCTCTTTCTGTCCAGTCGAGAGCCTGTTCACTTAAAAAATCCAGATATTCTTTTTCAGATACAGGTTCTTCTTTGTTGAGTCTTAGTCTCCTGTCGTAAGCATTCTGGGATTTGATATATTCGTCTTTTGTTGTAAGGATTTTTTGAGCCTCTTCTATTGTCGCAAAAACGAATTTCGTATTTCTATACAACTCTGCGTTCGAATCCTGCACCCCGGCCTGTTCTCTTTGCAGTCTGTTCGAGATAATATCAGGATTATTATAATAAGTGGTCTCGTTATCATTTCGTTCTGAACAAAAATCTGTACTGAGAAATGATAATATTAGTACTGCAATTACAAACGCCAGGTAATTTATACCCCTTTTCATAGTGTTCCCCTTTAACTTCCATGTACTGAATTGTTCAATTTTTTTCTTCTACAAATTCACTGGTATTATTTTCCTGGTCGTCTTGTATAGTATTATTATCGTTTGCCTGAATTGTTCTTGTAGTTTTATCTATCGGCTCCTGTATTTCAATATCCGGGTTTGAAGTAACACCAAGTTCCTTCAGCTTTCTGGCCGGAACCAGAACGCTTCTTTCCAGAGAACCGACCGATTTGTTGTAGCTATCGATAGCGCGATCCAGACCTTTTTTAACATTTCCGAAATGTTCTACGAAAGTACAAATTCTGTCGTATAAAGTTTTTCCCAAATCGCTGATTTGCCGTGCGTTTTCAGCAATTTGTTCCTGCTGCCAGCCGTAAGCAACCGCTCGCAAAAGCGATATTAATGTTGTCGGAGTTGCCAGTATTACTCGATTATCAACTCCAAGCTCAATCAAACTCGGGTCCTGTTCGAGAGCCGCACTGAAAAACATTTCGCCCGGTAAGAATAAAACCACAAATTCCGGAGCGGGCTGAAACTGCTCCCAGTAACTTTTCGCGGATAAATTGCGAATATGCGTTCGTACAAGTCCGGCGTGTCGCTGAAGCAATTCCTTTTGCTTGTGTTCGTCTGTTACTTCGAGAGATTCAAGATAACTTTCCAGAGGCGCTTTCGAGTCAACAATAATCGTTCTCTGGTTCGGCAATCTGATAATCATATCAGGTCTTGTTTTGCCTGTACCTGTATCGGTGCTTTGCTGCTCGTAGAAATCACAATGTCCTACCATGCCGGCTATTTCCACAACCCGGCGTAGCTGCATTTCTCCCCAGCGGCCGCGAACATTGGGTTTTCGCAGCGCGGTAACCAGATTTGCGGTTTCCTTTTTCAACTGGGCTTCGGAAGTAAGAAGCGATTCAATTTTTTCTCTTACGCCGGAATGGTCCGTCTGGATTTTTTTTAGGGCGCTGTCAACGTTTTTGAGAGATTCTTTGAGCGGATCCACGATTTTATCGATAGCCAGCTGGCGTTTTTCGAGCTCACCTTTTGCGCCTTCCTGGTATTTTTCAAGATTTTGCCTGGCAAGTTCCAGGAATTGCGAATTATTACTTTTTAACGCTTCTGAGGATAAAGCTTTAAATGCGTCGGAGAACTTTTTTTCCGCTTCTTCCCATGCTTTTTGCTGTTCGGAGAATTTTGCGATTTCTACTGATAATTTCGTACGTTCTTCCTGAAGCGATTCGATTTGCTCCTGCTTCTGCTTTTCGGAAAGCTCAAAACGCTTGATTTCCCTGTGTTTGAGCAAATACACTAACACCGAGCCGCATATCGAACCAATTGCAAAAAGTAATACATATTCCATAATAGCTAAACCGCGAATTATTTTAATATACTGTATAGATTATAAAACTCTGGACTCGTTTCGTCAAAGGTCATTCATTGCCGAATAAACAACATTATAAAAATATTGAAATAATCACCTGATTTTTGTATGCTCCAGAGTCTCAAATATGAGAAATGTTAATTTTTAGGGTATTTTATGACAAAAGATATAAAAGCGGTTATTTTCGACTGGGGCGGGGTATTGATTGACGATCCCGGGCCGGGATTGATGCGATATTGTGCCGGAAAATTTAACGTTCCGGTTGATAGGTTTATAAATTCATTTGAGAAATTTCTTCAGGAATATCAAACTAACTCTGTAAGCGAGAATAAATTCTGGGAATTGATGAGCGGCGATTTGAATGTAGAAAAGCCTGTGGCATGGCCATCCTGGCCATGCAAGCATGGGCTGGAAGCCCATGCCACGAGTTCAGAAGTTTCGTTATGGAAAGAAGCTTTTATATCTGTTTATACGCCGAAAGATGAAATGTTTGCGCTTGTGGACTCGCTTCGGGCAAAAGGTTATAAAACGGCGATTCTTTCCAATACGGAAATTCCGGCGTTGGACTTTTTTATCGAACAAAGGTATAATTGCTTCGATGTGCAGGTTTTTTCCTGTAAAGAAGGAAAAAGAAAGCCTGATAAGGAAATTTATGAAATTACTGTTCAAAAGCTGAATTGCCCAGCGGAACAGGCGATTTTTATTGATGATAAGCCGCCTATGGTCGAAGGCGCGAAAAAAGCAAACCTGAACGCGATTCATTTTCAAAGTATCGCACAGGTAAAAAGCGAACTTGTTAAATATGGATTAGAAGTTTAAGAAAGGGACATAATGAAATTTTCAGAAGCATTGAAAAGCAATAAGATTTTATTACTTGACGGCGCAACAGGCACAGAGCTTGCCAAACGCGGACTCATGGGAAAATCAGACGCAAATGTGACAAGTCCCGATGTGATTCTTGACGTACAGCGTCAGTATGTAAATTGCGGCTGCGATGCAATCACTGCTAATACTTTTATGTTCAATAGGATTTATATCGAAACGCATAACGAAGAAGTTTCCCTTCGTGAAATGAATATAGCCGGAGTTAAAATCGCCAGAAAAGCAATCGGGCCGGATAAATATGTTCTTGGCAATATAAGCTCGACCGGTCAGTTGCTCGAACCTTACGGTACTTATAACGAATCGCAGTTTTACGACGCATTCAATGAGCAGGCGAGCTATCTCGCGGAAGCTGGTGTAGATGCGTTGCTTATCGAAACTATATTCGATCTGAGAGAAGCAATTTGCGCGCTTAAAGCATGTAAGGAAAATTATTCTCTGCCAATAATTGTATCTATGACATATAAAACCGAGCAGCAGGGCGGCAGAACAATGATGGGTGACTCGGCTGAGCAATGCGCGAAGAGTTTAACTGATAACGGCGCTGATGTAATAGGACTGAACTGCGGCGAATTGACTCCGAGGCAGGCTGCACAGGTAATCGCAGAACTTCGTAAAGCGACTTCACTTTCTCTTTTAGCTCAACCGAATGCCGGTAAGCCAAGGCTCGAAGGCGAAGAAACGATTTTCGATATGTCACCAGAGCTTTTCGTCAAAGGCATACAGGAATGTATCAACGCGGGAGCGACTCTCGTCGGAGGCTGCTGCGGAACAACTCCGGAACATATTCGTGCTGTCGGGCGAATGCTGAAAAAAATATAACACAAAGCATCTTCATCAAAAAGATTAGACAATCTATTTTGCTTTAATCTGTTTGAAGAGAACTGTATTGCGCTTATCAATTCCTTTGCTATTTATCGATAAATCGGTTATAATAAGCAATCGTTAAGAATATTTATAGCTGTTAAAAATTCCACATAGGAATTCTATAGTAAGCGGAGGGGTGAAGAAGAGAGAAATAATCCGATAATAATATGGTTTAAAGTAAATGTACAAAATTGCACAATGGCTTTGGGTAAAATTAATTGATTGCACAAGAAGTTTTGTCCGCTGCTTGTTTAAATGGGTAATTATTAGATTGGGATATTAAGAGTAAAATGCCGTTAGCAATATTTTATTTTCAATTACATCAGCCGTTCAGATTGCATCCTGAAAGAGATAAATTTTTTTGGGAACAGAACAATAAAAAAATATTTGAGAAAGTTTCTGAAAAAAATTATATACCGGCTACGAAGATGTTTACCAGCCTGGTAGAGGATAATCCCGGTTTCAAGATTACATTCAGTATGTCAGGGACATTTCTGGAACAGGCACAACTCTATAAACCTGAAGTAATAAAATGTCTCCAGAAATTGCTCGATGCGGGTAAGAGAAATAATCAGGTCGAATTTCTCGAAGAAACATATTATCATTCTCTTGCGGGTTTGTTCGAAGACCCGGATAAACTCGAATTCAGCGAGCAGGTTTCTCTTCACAGGTCGAAAATGGAAGAACTTTTCGGAGTGAAAGCATGCACTTTCAGAAATACCGAGCTGATGTATAACAATGACATTGCGGATGTCGTCGCGAATATGGATTTTAAAGCCATGCTTTGTGAAAAAAGAAATGACATGTACGGCTTAAAGGACGGCAAGCTGATTTCTCCCAACGCAATTTTTCGAGCGAAAGGGAAAAATCTAATCGTTATTCCAAGAAATCGCGAACTCAGTGACGATGTCGCTTACAGGTTTCCGATTAATCCGATTTCCGCGGATCATTACGCCTGGAGTATTGCGCAAATAGATGGAGAAGCTGTTCTGCTCGGGTATGACTACGAACACATAGGAGAGCATATCTGGGAAGAAATAGGTATATTCGAATTCTGGAAAGCTTTGCCCGCGGCCCTGGCAAGACACAATAATATAAAGGTCGTGACACCGAGTGACATTGTCGATTTATTCAGAGACACGAATTGTCCCATTGTCGATATTCACGGCTTATCTACTTCTTCCTGGGCTGATGCGGCGAGAGATACTTTCGGCTGGCTCGGAAATAAAACACAGCAGGAGTTGTTTCTGCGTATCAAGAAGCTGGAGAAAAAAGTTAAAGCAACCGGTGGGGATTTAATAACCAAGTGGAGGCATTTGACAACGTCCGATCAGTTATATTTTCTCCATGAAAGTACCGGTTCGGACCACGCGGTGCATTCTTATTTCAGTCCTTACGGATCGGTCGGTGAAGCTACAAGAATATTGACCGACAAAATCTGGGAACTTGAAAGACAATTCGAAAACTTCAGCATAATTAAGAAAGCCGAAAGAACACCGGTTATAATAATCAGTCCCGAGACAGACAGGTTGCCGACCGAGGGACTTGGTGAGTTTGCGAAATTTGTTTCAGGTAAAAGCGGGGGAATGGGTGAAGTAGTCGCTGCTTTGTGCCGTGGACTTTACGATAATGAAATATTAACTTATATAATTACGCTTAATCTGAAAAAACAGTTTATGGTGAAAGCGGGATTAAGCAAGGAAGAGTTTATTAAAGAGACATATCATCTGCCTCGCGAAAATATAAAGGTAGTCGATTCCGCTTTGTTTGATAATTATATGAGCGCATATGACGGCAATCCTCTTGTCACCGCCGCGGAATTTCAAAAGGAAATAAGAAATACTTTAATTAAGGAATTGATTTCAAAACATCGCGGCAAGGGTATCATACATACACATGACTGGATGGCGGGCGGAATTATTTCGGCATACGCAAAAATACGAAACATTCCCTTGCTGCATACCGTGCATAATTCTCATACCGGACTCGTACCTGTGGACATGTTTTACGGCGTAAATATTGGTGAGATTGGTGATGCTTTGTATTTTATAGATGATAAAGGCAGGAGATGTATTGATTGCCAGGCGTCGGCGATTAAAAGTGCGAGTATGGTAAGTTATGTCGGAAAAAGGTTCCTTGAAGAAACAGTACAGGACTATTTCCTGGACAGGCAAATTATTCCATGGAGCGTAAGGCAGGAAACAAAAGCTAAATATCAGCATGGTTCGGTATTTGCGATAGCAAATGGAATATCTCCTGCGATGTATCCGGAAAATCAGGCGGAGAATCCTGATATCGATAAACATGGTCTTGCGAAAAAATTCAGTCTCGAAGATAACGTTATCGAATCTAAAAAACTTAATTTAATCAAATTCCAGAAAAAGACCGGTCTTCA
>CAZMPL010000012.1:12011-19545 GCA_964567805.1 uncultured Pirellulales bacterium
CAGATTGATGTAGTGGGTAATCTTTTCGGCGCTACAGCGACTAATCGTGACACAGGAGGTTTTCATGATAAGATTGTCCCTCTGAGATTGAAGGTAAGAGGAGCACCCGGTGATTTCGGTAATGGTGTGCTATTTAAAGATTATAATTCAGGCGGATTATGGTGGGGCCTGGATACAACCGTACAAAACCATAGATTTTTTAGAAATAATCCCGATGAATGGGAGAAACAGGCGAAAAGAATAATGAGAGAAACCAGAAATAAATGGGACCTGAGCAATATGGTCGCAAGATACTTATTAACATACCAGAAAATTCTGGGACATTCTCTGATTTAGTTTCCTGTAAGCGTTCACAGAAAAACATTGTTTTGCTAATTTTATGTAAAAACGCACGATTGTCTTTCCGCACTTGATGCGGAATACAGAGTTTTAAAACTGGATTCCCGCCTTCGCGGGAATGACAAAGTCATATTTTTCGCTAACGGTTACAGTTTCCTTTATTTGTATTTGATTTGCAAATCTTAACTAATTGTTAAGTAAGATTATAAAGTCACTGATACCAACTGAATCATTATTAATCCTTACCATTGATTAGCATGCCGTTAATTATATTCTCGTTCGTAGATGTTGTCAGAGATTTTTTATACTGAATTGCGTTATTCAATAGCTCATGTGTTTCCATGAGTTCGAAATTTTCAGGTAAGAATCTAAGGTTATCTACAACGAAAACATTAGCTGCGGTGGAAATTACAACTTTGACTATTCCCGGGCTTGAGACACAGAGAGTCTGCATTTGACTTGTAACATAGATTGTATCTGTATCAAGCAGATTTTCTTGTGCGTCGAAAGCTTCCAGCAAAATTTCGGTATTAATTGGCGCATCTTCCAATCCGCATCCTGCTGAAATCATAACAATTGAGACCGGCATATCGAATAAAATTGTTTCCGGAGTTGTTGGAATTCCGCCGTCCGACATTATTGCTCTATTGTTGAATGCCAGGAAATTCGGAGTAGAGTGTCCATAAACATTGAAGTTGCCGCATTCATTGAGGATAGCGGCTCCATTTGTATCTCCCGGTCCCTGGAAGGTGACTCCCATGTGAGCATATTCATCTGTCAGCCGGACTGTTTCGATGAAGACGCATGGAGCGTTTACATCATCGAAGTCGATAGTTAAAATATTTTCCCACCAGAGCCTCGGATAGTCTTTGCCTTCATTGATCCACCAAATTTCTTCCGTACCATTTGCTGTCTCACCGACAAAGTCCCAACCTGCATTAGTAAAGGTATTTTCTTTTTGCATATCAATAGTTGTTTTGCCTTTGACACCAAAGTATGTTATCTGGCCTGATGATTCGATATCTAAAAATGAAGAAATGATTTTAGGATTACGGATAGTTGATTTTCCAATTAAACCTCCGGAATTAGACCCTGATATCCGTCCGGTTGCATAACAATTCGTTATAGAACCATAAATCCAGGCTACAAGACCCCCATTATTTTTAGGTCCTGTTAAGTTTGCTTGAGAATAGCAGTTGTTTATTGCTCCATAGCTTATTCCGACAAGACCTCCTGCTCCTGCTTCAGAATAAATATTTCCGGTGGAATATGAATTAATAATTGTTCCGTAATTAGTTTCTACAAGAGCTCCAATGCATTCTTCGCCAGCGATAATATTTACATCCTCGATCCCAATATATTTTATTAGTCCATGGTAGCCGACTTCATCAAACAGACAGGTATTATGAAATACTCTATTGGCTGTCCCCTTGAAGTTGAAAATTATATGGCCGTTTCCATTGAATACGCCATCAAATCGACAATATGAACCAATGGAATAAAATTTATTATATGCCAGATTTATATCCCGAATCAATTTAAAATGTTTATCCATCAGCCTTGGATTAGATCCAATATCATTTAGGTCTTCTGCTGTAGCAATTAAATAAGGATCTGTTTCTGTACCAGAACCACCTGAGAAAATTGGCAGGGGACTGAGTTGTCCTAATTGCCACCATAATATTGGATATCCGCCGGTTTCCGGTATAGCCCATATGTCACTTGGTCCATCTGTCTTGCCGACAAAGTCCCACCCAGCTTTTCTAAATGTGTTCGGATCCTTCAATTGAGCTGTAGTTGCTCTATTACCGCCTGAGCTTGTTACTTGACCAGATATTTGAATGTCCCAAAATGAGTTACTAACATCATTTACATCATAGCAAGTTCCTACCAATCCACCCGTGTCTTTTGAATACGTCTTTCCTATGACTTGCCCTGTCGAATAACATCTGTTTATTAAACCTGCATCATAATTGTTTCCGACCAAGCCACCAACGATAATGGTTCCAAGAACATTTCCCTTTGAGTACGAATCAGATATTTCTCCTGTATTGTGTCCAACAAGTCCTCCAGCAGATGTTCTTGGAGCCGTACCGGTAACGTTACATATTGAATAACACATTTTTATAGATCCTAAGGAGCTATTTGTGCCAACTATACCACCTGCATTACTATATCCATTTATTAATCCAGTTGAAAAGCAATTTAAGATAGTGCCTTGATTCACGCTTGCAAAACTACCTGCAATGCTACATGAAAGAATATTTACATCAATAATTCCAAGGTTTTTTATTTCACCTGTGTCTATTGTTCCGAATAATCCAACGTATTGAGAATTTTGGATATTCAGATTTGAGATAGTGTGGAAATTTCCATCAAAGACACCTTTGAAGGGAGTACCATCAAAGAGATGGTGCGAGTCATTAATATCTGGAGCTATAACAGCTTTTGAAAATACATAACCTGCAAGGTCAATATCGGCGGTCATAATAAAATGTTTGTCGTAATCGTTTGGTTCGTTTCCTAATGCGATAAGGTCTTCTGCCGTGGCGATTTGATATGGATTGTTCGGCTCGCCTGTTCCACCGCTGTATTGTGCTTTTGCGGGGAAGATTAGAAATGACATGATAATCAAAGTAATAAATGATTGAAAAATCGTTGAGTTTCGCAAATCCGACATATTAATTCTCCTATCCCTGAATATTTAGTGAACAAACAAAGGTTTTTCACGCACGTTTATAGTACCAAAACAGGACGTTATCTGTCAAGTAATTGGGAAAATATTCAGAAAAAATGACAAAGTATAAGGGATATTTATGAAAATCTGATTTAAATGCAATAAAACAAGGTACTTAGCTCGTCTATACTATACGAAGAAAGAGAATATTTAATAAGTGAATAATGGGCATTTTTAACAAATTTGTTTATTGCGCTACGGCTGTCGGCACAAATATTACGTGATGTGTTCGTATTATAGAATTCAAAGCCAAAGAACTTGAGCTTTTTGTGCCGCCAGCCCGTTTTTTTGCACAATAAATACATTTCTATGCAAAATTGTCATGCTGAGCCTTGGGCGACTCATCTGGCTATCGAATCCCGGATATTTCGTTTCGCTCAATATGACAAAAAAAAATATTTCTGTGTGTAACTTTTTCAAATCGGTTTCCACTAACCTATTGAAAAGGCTCGGTCGTTGAGCTTTGAAATCTGGATAATACTTTTGAAAGGAGCCGAAAATGAACAGGAAACAATACAAATCAATAGTTATCATTCTTGGAATCGCCTTATTACTTTTATCAAGTGAAGCATTAGCCGCTGGTATGGGTCGCGGCGGTGGACCTGGAGCGGCCGGGCAAAGGCAGGGTTTGGGACGTGGTGCACGACAAGTTCAGCCTTTAGCACCCGCAGTTGCTCCCGATGCAGGACAGGGACCCGTTCGAAGGCAATTGCAGCAGCAGAATATGCTTGGAAATCAAGCTCAGAATCGTAGAGCTGCTCAAAATCAGGCACAGGGACAAGGCCAGAATCAAAGCTGGATTCAGGGTTACAGGCAGGGATTTGCCGATGGTTTGAGATTTGCCCGTCAGCAGGCGGCTCAGACTGCAAGACAAGCTCAACCAGGTGTACAAGCCAATGCTCCAGATGCGGCTCAGCGTCAGGCTCAAAGGCAGGTACGGAGACAGGCTATGCAGCAGGGAATAGAACAAATTCCGCCTGCCGCTCCCGGAGTTGCGCCAGATGCAGGACCGGGGCAAGGTTTACGTAGAGGTCAGCCCGGTGCTCGTGGAACTGCTCCCAATGCAGGTCTGGGTCGGGGTTTAGGTCGCGGAATGAGACGTGGGCCGGCGGCTGTTCAGGAAGGTGTTCCGCTCGAAGAGCCAAACTTTTAAAGTGAATATAAATGAATGAAATTATCCCACAAGTAAAATAATTCCCTTATAAGCATTGCCCCGCCGGAGAAATTTTTCAGCGGGGCTTGCTTTGTTAAATCGAAGCAGGTTAAAATAAATACTCGAAAATATAAATGTGCTCGTATTCAATAAATCCGGTTTCAGTCACAAATGCAGAAATTGTATTGCGTTCAATTCTGTACAAATTCTTTTCTGCAAAGATGGAATCTGTGTTAGAAATTTCCGGGTATGAAAAACATGTTATCGATTCGATAGATATTGAAGATGTGTATCTTAGCCGCAATGGAAATCACGAAGCATATAAAAGACTTGTTGAAAGATACGAGCAGCAAATCGCAAAAACTATGTGGCGTTTTTCAAGGGATAAGCTTGCGCACGAAGAACTTGTTCAGGACGTTTTCGTGGAAGCTTATCTGAGTCTTATGACTTATAAAGAGCAGGCGCCTTTCCTGCACTGGTTAAGAAAAATCGCGACACGGGTCGGCTATCGTTATTGGAAAGTACTCTCGCGGGAAAATGGTAAGAAACATTTTACTTTGCAGGAATGGGACAATGTTCTTTCTCAATCGACAGACGGAATTAGCAGCGAACAGGCGGCTGAGATTATTCACAATCTTTTAAGTGAGCTTCCACCTCGTGGCAGGCTTGTTCTCACTCTCAGATTTGTCGAGGATTGCAGTGTAGAAGAAACCGCGTATCGAACAGGCTGGACAAAAAGCATGGTGAAAGTTCAGACTATAAGAGCAAAAAGAAAATTGAAAAAAATGTTTCCCAACGCTTAAAGGAGAACATGAAATGAAAAGTGTTTTTGATGAATTGTGCGAAAAGGCAGGGAATGAAGAAATTCCGAAAGTGAAAGTCGCTCAAAGAACTATTGCCTTAATCGAAGCCAGTGAAATACAGACAAGTTGGTTTTGGGACAGGCCTTTGATGTGGGTCGCCGCGTTATCATCCGCGGTCGCGGTACCTTTGGTAGTAATGGCGTTTGTATTTCATAATTTCTGGGCCGAGCCGCTGTACGAAATTTCTCAAGCTATTTCATGGGCGATGTAAAATGGAAAATTTAGAAAAAAATATGAATAATATCGAGCATTTGAAAAAAATATATTTTTGGAAATCGGCTTTTTTCGGCCTTATTATACTTGCTGCCGGGATTACGATTGGCGGAGCGTCTATGTCGATTTTCGCGTCACACAAAATGGCACAGAAACCTCCAAGACCCGAATACAATAATTTAATGCCTCGTCTGGTTCAGAGCCTCGGGCTGCAACAGCAGCAGATAAATAAAATAAGACCGATTCTTGACAAGTATATGGACCGTCTTTATGAGATTCGGGAAGATGCGCGAAATGATATCGCGACTACATTGGAGCAAATGAATAAAGAGATAAATCCGTTACTTGGTGACAGACAGAGAAATGTCTGGTCGAACGAGCTTTTCAGAATCCAGAGAGAATTTAGTACTGAACCCAGAAATCCACAGGCAGTAGTTCGACGTCGCGGTGGGGCACAGCAGCAGCTCGGCCAGGGAGCAGGAGGCCGCATGGGACGAGCAGGCCAGCCGTTGAATCAGCGACCCAACGCTGGACAAAGAAGAGCCGCGGTATTACCACCTCCTCCGGCAGCTCCTAATTCCATAAATGAAAATGTGCCTATTAATGAAATGATTACAGAAGATTCGCAATCAAATGAGGTGAATGAGTAAATTCTAACGAATAACTTATATGTAATCTGAAAACTTTAATTGCGACTTTTCCAGATTCTCTTTCGCACTTCTTCCCATAGAGAACCCTCATCGGGATTTTTGTGATACGAATCGAGACGGCTATCCAGCTCCCTCTTTTGGATGTCCGTTAGCACAACTGCCTCCGGCACTTCCGCAATGCTGTCCCAAATATCCTCTACAAGCTCAATACGCTCGGAAATACTCATATTCAAAATATCTTCTTTTGCTAAACGACTCATATATAAGATTCTACTAAATAGCGGCTTACAAGTCAAATATTTAACCGGGAATATAGGAGTGGTTAAGGCCAGCTAAGTCACACTTAAGTAGTCTTAATCCTTTGTACGCAAACGATTCACTAATAGGTCGTCTTTGAGAATCAGGTCTTTGATTTGCAATAATTCATTAACATCCCAGTTGCTGCTCAGGTAACGACCTTTGGCCCAATCTGCTTTGCCCGAACAAAGCCAGACAATGAAACCCGCGGCTAATTCCGGTTTGTCCGTCAGATATGGATGCATTTCCTTTGGCATATTTTTGCCGAGGATTGTTGGTACGCCTCCCGGATGTACGGCAAAGCATTTTACGCCGTCCTGACCATGATCAATATTTATAAATTCGCAAAGACGATTGATTGCATGTTTCGAAGTCTGGTAATCTGACGCTCCCGGCGTGAGTAATTGAGCGCCGACTGACGAGATGAGAATCAAGTGCCCGCCGCTCGATTTCTTTGCAGAATGCTTGCGAGCGGATTCAATAAGGTGGGGCAGGCAAAAGCGTGCAACATAATATGTCCCTTTCAGATTGACTTCGAAAGACCACCACCAGCTTGAGATATCCGATTCGCCAATCTTGCACCATTTATCAAGATATCCGGCGTTAGTGTCCGCGACATCTATTCCGCCGAATTTGGTTACACAATCTTCAACAGCCGCTTTGACCTGGTCTGCATTTGTCACGTCACAGACCATATATGCGCATTGTGTCTTTGGATTTGCTTTTATTATTTTTGTTCTGGTTTCCTCAAGCTCCTTCTGTGACCTTGCGGTGACATAGATTGCTTCTGCGCCTGCCTGAGCAAAGGCTACTCCAGTCGCCTGTCCGATACCGCGTGACGCACCTGACAGGAAAATCGTTTTGCCCGAAGCTCTTCCCTTCAATGTGGTTTTGGGATCGATTTCCGAATATTGCGAGTGATGAGTCTTAAGATTAAGGAACTGTGTTTCAATAGAAGACATTAGCTCATTTTCCTTTATAACATTTTATTCTATAGTTTCCGTATGATATTATAAAAAGATATAAATGATGTTTGAATATGTCAAGCATATAGCTATTATCTATCTAAATAAATAGTTGTTAGTATATAGTCGTTGGTATTTAGATATATAAGATTTTTTTGTTTTATCGGTATCGAGATTCTTCGTTGCACTCAGAATGACCAAGCTTCGCCTCGGTAGACATTTCTTTTTCTCTGTGGTCTCTGTGTCCTCGGTGGCTAAAAAAAAATAATACAACAGCATGGGCTGAAGCCCATCCTACATCTACTGAATTAGGAGCA
>CAZMPL010000012.1:19555-23829 GCA_964567805.1 uncultured Pirellulales bacterium
AAACCCGTACTGAAATAGCGTTCTGCTCTGTCAGGAAGTACCGTGGCTATGGTCCAATCCGGGTGTTCTTTTGCTATTTGTCTTGCGGCCCAAATGTTTGCACCTGATGAAGTTCCGCATAGAAGAGAATTGTTCAATGCCAACTCGCGTGTTGTATTAATTGCGTCATCATCTGTAACTTCAAGTATTTTATCTATCAAAGATACATCAAGAATGTCAGGAATAAATCCGTCACCGATTCCCTGAATCTGATGCAGGCCCGGCTCATGGCCGAGAAGGGCGGATACATTTTTAGGTTCAACTGCTACTATCGTGACATCAGGATTATTTTTCTTAAGAAAGGAGCCGACGCCCTGAATCGTTCCGCCGCTTCCAATACCTGAGACGAAGGCGTCTATTTTATTTCCTGTCTGCCTCCAGAGTTCCGGGCCGGTATATTCATAGTGAGCCTGTGCATTATTAGGATTTTTAAATTGCTGCGGCATATATCCATTGAGTTTCTTAACCAGTTCCTCTGCCTTTTTAACCGCACCGGCTATGCTTTCACGATCCGGAGTTAGAATAAGATTACCTCCGAAAGCTTTGATTATATTTTTTCTCTCTTCGCTCATCCCCTCTGGCATTACAATATAGACTTCGTATCCCTTGGCAACTCCAACGAGAGTTATTCCTATTCCGGTATTGCCTGATGTCGGCTCAACGATTTTCATTCCCGGCTTAAGCTCTCCGCTTCGCTCAGCCGCTTCTATCATTGCAAGGGCTACGCGGTCTTTTATACTGCCGCCAGGATTTAGAAATTCAGCCTTGGCCACGATATTCTCGTTCCTGAGCTTAACTAAAGGAGTATTTCCTATCAGGTCGATGACGTCACATGCTTTCATAGTTTCCCATATTCCTTATTATTAGTAAAGTTTCTGAGACAATTACCATTTTCTGTGTACTATTACCATTCATTAATAGTAGCAATTCCCGGTTTTAAGTCCAGATAAAAAAAGTGCAAGGTATAAGCATTTTTAGATAAGCTAACACCTTGCACTATATGTAGCAGTTTAAATTTGTGTTTAATTCAACACTATAACCTCATAATGGTTATCTAAACAAAACATAATAAGTTTTTACCAGGCCGTTATAATCACATTTCACGACAGCAGAGCCGTCTTTTGCTGCTGCTTGTGTAATATCAATTTTTACCTTAGGGTCGCTTGCGGATGCGGTTACCTGTGGTATTCCCGTGACATCAGCAGGGACGGCATATGTAGCCTGATAAGGGCTGACATCTGTAATTCCGTTTGCATTTGTTGACCTTACCGGAGTGGCAGGCAGTTGGATATCAACGCCGTTCACCTTGATACTGACAGTCGGCGGAATCGGAGAACGAACGATTGGTTTTTTGTCCGAACTGAATCCCAGTCCAACTATATCACAAAGACCTCCCTGTCCGGAACCTTCAGCTACGAGGAAAATAGCATGTTTTCCGTCAAGATTGTCAACTGCCGAAGCAACATCAATTGTGAATTTTGTAACTTCCTGTGCTGCATTTGCGGGAACAATTATTTCGCCAATTTTCTTGCCTTTCCATGTCTCGTTGTCCCATGGTCCGTCAAGCCAAACATTAATCTTAAATGCGTCTGTTGTTTTTGGTGTAAGGAACAAATTGAATTTTGTGTTGTTGCCGGGCTTTGTGCCTTCAAAAGCTTTCAAACCTTTTGTATCTTTGTCAAGTCCGCCAAAACCAAAATACTTGTATCCTATGACATTACCGTTTTGTACACCTGCAAGCAGCATGTTATTGTCCCAATTATCCCACGAATCCTGCATAAGCTGCTGGTTGGAAAGATAACATGCATATCCGGCGGAATAGTATAGATACGGATTCAGACCGAAGATATTGAAGCCTTCTGAAGTCACTTCAGCTCCGGTATATTCATTTGCCTGGCTTTTTGCGGTCCAGACATTATCTTTGGTGTAAGGGTCATAACCTCTGATTGTAATTTTGCCGCCTTCTGCTACGGATTTGTCATCGTTTTCAATATGGACCGGTGCAACCATAGCCTGACGTGAGTTTCCGAATCCTCTCGGTGCCCTGTGATAGAACACATAATACTGGTCATTCATAAACTCGATACTGCCATGTGTATTGTGTCCGGAAAAAGTTGTTTGCAGTTTGCTTCCATCCTGAGTTGGCACAATCGCGCGTGCATCAACAAGAACTCCGCCGCTTTTCCATGGCCCTAACGGTGAGTCACCATAGGCATAACGCAACGTAGCAGTTGCCCCGCCAAGTCCATATTCAGGACCGGATGAACCGCTGTAAATCCACACATATTTGTTGCCGATTTTGCGAATGGACGCTGCTTCGAAGAAGCTGAAAGAGGCTGGGTTTTCGCCCGGGAAGAGATAGGGGTAATTAACCGGTTCCGGATTACTTTCGACAGCAGGTTGTGCTTCTGGTTGTGCAGCTCCTCGTCGTCCACCGGCACGCCCGCCCGCTCGTCCGCCGCCTCCTCGTGTATCGGGAATAAAACGGTCAATCGCCTGTGTTCCTGGTCTGAGAGAATACATGGTTTTCTGATCCAACTGACCAGCCGACGACCTTTGGAATCCCCAGTATCCGTAGGCTCTGAAACCGATTCCAAAATCAGGGTCGCTTTGATCTGTGATGTACTGAATATATACTGCCGGGTCGAATCCCATTGTGCTGCCCTGTATTGTTCTGGTTCCGTCCGCAGTCATATTGACCGGAGTAAATGGTCCATCGGGACGGTCACCCTTGGCAACCATTGCTTCTCTGCCGCCGCCTCTGCTGTGCGGATACAGATAGTAAACCTTTTTGCCGTCTTTCCCTTTCACCTCAACGAGGTCAGGAGCATACATAACATCCCACTGATTCTGAATATTGTAGGTGAAAATCGAGCCTTCATCGCGCCAGTTGGATAAGTCCTCAACCGGAGCCGACCATTCCCTTATGTCCGGACCGCAATAACTGGTCGCTCGAACATCGTGTGAACCAATAATATAAATGCGGTATTTTCCAGGATTATCCGGATCCTCAAAAACACGCGGCTCGCCGTCGGGCAAATGTTCCCATAGCGGCAGGTATGGATTACCCATTCCATATTGAATTGAATTTGCGTTGTTGTTCGACTGATTACTTGCGCTAATTGATGAACAACCGTAAAACAGCAAGATTGCCGTTATCAATAACATTACATGGGGATTTTTGAAAACAATTAATACTCTCTTCATTTTTGACCTTTCTATCGTTCTCATGGTTTCATAATTGACCGGAAATTAGATTTCCAACGATAGGGATGATTATATCAATTATTAAAGGGCTGTCAAATCAAGACGCAATTTGGCACAATGCTATTTGAATATTAGTTATTGGATAGATATATATACGTACAAAATTAATTGACGAATCATGCTATAGGGAGTATATTCCATGAAATTGGAAAGGACATTTTAATGCCCAAAAAAATATATTATTAAGGAGATTTTTTATGAAACACAGGCTTGCACTTATTCTATTGGTTTTTGTAATGGTATTTGGAGGTTGCGCAGCTCAACAATCCTCTGATCCGGCATCATCTTTTGAAGCATCTCGTAAGTTGAGGAATAAACCAGTTCTCAGCGAAGGTTCCGGCAAAGAGCTTGGTGATTTTAAAAGCGGGACCTACACGATTGAAAGCGCCGGTCTTACCCGCCAATACACCATCGATATTCCCGAAAATTACGATAAGAACACACCTTACCGCTTGATTTTTGCAATGCACATGATGGGCGGCCATATGAACACGATGGTGAGTGGCAATTATTATGAACTCAAGACCTATGCACAAAAAGATAATGTCCCCGTCATTTTCGTAGCACCAGAAGGTTATACCGACCGTTCTCCATGGCGCGGCAGCGACGATAAGGACCATATTTTCTTCGCAGACATGCTCAAACTGTTCAAGGAAAAACTGAGTATTGATACATCCCGCATATTCTGCTGCGGCTTCAGTTTCGGCGCGATGGTCTCCTACTCGCTCTCACTGGATTTTCAGGATGAGCTTCGTGCTGTTGCCTGTTATGCTCCGGCCAACTGGAATATCTATCTTCCTGAAAATAAACACAAACCAATTGCGTATTTCAGCACGACCGGTACTCAGGACAATCTTTGCAGGTACGTCAATTCAGATGAGCAAAAGCAGGGCGGCAAATATTGTGTCATAACGCACCTTGAAGACAACGGCCTTAAAGAAATTCCCGAACTACCAATCGCAACCACC
>CAZMPL010000013.1:0-11385 GCA_964567805.1 uncultured Pirellulales bacterium
CGATTGCAGAAACGCTTACATCAATACGAGAACCTTCGCGGTCAAATGGTCCAAGTTCCGCAGTCACCATAACTACCGCGATATTACTTCCGGTTAAGTCATCAGGACTCAGAACAAGACCGGAATCTCTTAGAATATTAATAAGTATCTGCCTCGAAAGTAAAGAAGTATCCCCGGTTCCAGCCAATCCGGCAATCAATCCTATTCCGCTGAGCGGGTTGCCCCGAAGCCCCTGAATATCGACAATGTCCTTGATACGCTCACATTTACCTGTATTCGAGGATAGTGAAATTACTAACAGGGAAAAAACTATTACAGTTAATAAGCTCTTTTTATTTTTAATATTGTTATTTGATTTTGATTTCATAAATATTTTCCATAAATTAAAATGGCCAGATCAAATCAAGAATCGCACCAAGCCAGCCCGGTTTATTAAACGGGGCGCTCATACCTTTATTCTTTGTTGTCAGATGAAAATCAGCTACTTGTTCGCTCATAACGGTATTATCATATTGAATGTCACTTGGCCTGACTATACCGCTGATTTCAATGGTCTGTGTGTCACCGGCAATATCGCGCTCGCGTTTTCCCATGACTACGAGATTTCCGTTAGGAAGGATATCCGCTACAACTACAGTTACACTGTCGATAAAGCTTCTCTCGTCCTTATAATCGGCCTGGCTTGAAAGAGAATTGCCGCTGTTGGCTGTCATTCCATATTCCCCTATATCAGCGAAATTACCAAGTTCGCCGTTAAAAGAAGTTGACCTATCAGTATCTTTCGACAAATCTCTTTTAGCTTTATTATCGACTGTGCTGCTTTCGGAAACTTTGATTGTAAGAATATCACCTATATGCCTTGCAACATCATCAGAATAAAGCGTCTTAGCGCTTTTAGTTCGTTTTGCCCAAATCGAATTTGCCTGCGATAATTCTGAATTTATAAATATTAAGGCAAGTGACATGAATATTATTACTTTCTTATGATTCATTTTTATCTCCCGTATCACATAGGTTCGATACTGCCGTCTTCGTTCACTTTCCCGATAATAATTCTTTGTGAATCGACATTTTTCACTTTAATACTTTCACCGAGTTTTCCGTCCTGCATTGTTCTTCCAACAGCTGTAATTGTAAATCCTGGTCTTACAAGACGTATTACTACATTTTGATTTCTTTTTACAATTACTTCCGGCCTGGCGGTACCTATCATATCTTCACGTATTACAGTATTAGCTTGTATCAGTCTTTTTGCAACCAGGCCAAACGGAGCTTTCCAGTCCACTGGTTCCGGCGATAACGAAGCTCTCTTTTCAATTTTTACATTTTCTGATGTTATTGCCGCACCTGCTGGAATATCAATAAGAGCTATTGGTGTACGATTTTCATATTCAAGTCTGAAACTTATGTTTCTTGAACCGATTTTTTGCTCACCCGACATGACATCGATTTTTACGTTTACATAGCCGCTATTTGCATTCCGTTCGAGAGTAAAAGTATACTTTACTTCTTCATCTGAATCTGGAATTATTAATTCCTGTGCGCTACGAGTAGTTTTCCAACCGCTTATAGACTTGCCAACTATATTTTTCTTTAAGAAATCATCTGCGAGATTAGCAAAATCATCACCAGTAATAATCTGCTGTTTCCGTTTTACAGTTACTTCTTCCGCTCCCATGAATGTCACATCAGAAACAGTTATTCCCTCAGAAGCCAATCTGCTCATTATCGTATTTTTTGAAATGACAATGTCCTGACCCGGTATTGAAAATAGTCCTAAATTAACCTGATTCGCTTTTTTGACAAAAGAATCTGTTCCCCTGACAATACCAATATAACCAAGTTTCAAATTACTTTCCTGAACCGAGATTTCTCTCGGAAGATATATTTGCAGGTCAGTTTTATTTTCATTCTGAATTTGTGCAGACTGTATATTGCCAAACAAAGAGCATATAACAATAAACACAATGATCATAATCTTGTTTTTATTCATGATAAACCTCTATGTTCCAATATTATTTGCTGTTCTTAACATATCATCGCCGGCTCTAATTGCACGCGAGTTGATTTCGTATGCTCTCTGGGCTGTAATCAGATTCACCAGTTCTTTTACCATCTGTACATTTGACTTTTCAAGGAATCCAGATTGAATTGAACCTAAACCGTTCTGTCCGGGAGTACCGGTAATTGCAGAACCGCTCGCGCTGGTTTCGGCTAATAAGTTGTCCCCCTCGCTCGATAGACCAGATGGATTGGGGAAACGAGCCAATTGAATATTTCCTACGACAGATTGTGAACCCGTAGAGTCAGTGACATTTACTCCACCATCTTTCTGAATTGTTATCGAAACCGCTTCCGATAAGCCGCTGATTGCAGGTTCTATTGAATATCCATGCGAAGTTACCAATTCGCCGTTGGCATTAACCTGCAAAGTACCGTCACGAGTATATCTTAACTCTCCGTTCGGCAAAACAACCTGCAAAAAACCTTCACCGGTTATTGCAATATCAAGATTGTTACCGGTATTTTCCATTTCACCGGCACTGAATATTTTTGTATTTGACGCCGCACGAACGCCGCTTCCTATTTCCAGGCCGGTAGGAGCAACTACACCGGAGGCAACTTGTGTTCCAGATTCCTGCATTTTGACATAGACCAGGTCCTGGAAATTTATCTGGCTGCGTTTGTATCCTGTTGTATTTATGTTCGCGAGATTATTCGAGATAATATCCACCATCATCTGTTGAGCAGACATACCAGTCGCTGCCGTAGAAAACGCTCTTAACATTTTAAACTCCTTTTATATTGCTAAAATAATATTATCCCATTGCTATACTCATCAGGCTCTTTGAGGCGTCACTGCTCTTATCCATGAAGTTAGTATTAGCTTCATACATTCGAGTAACCATTATCATGTCAACCAGCTCTTCAACAACCTGAACATTCGATGCTTCCTGATACCCCTGTTTCACTATGATATTTTGAGCAGGTTCAGGTTCAATATCTTTCTTAGTCATCGCAAAACAGTTATTTCCTACCGGGGCAAGTTTGTTCTGATTTTCGCCAAAATCCACGAGTTTTAATTTTCCTAATTTTCTATCCTCTGCCCTGACAGTACCATCAGCACTTACATATATTTCAGAAACCGGGATTCTTTTTGGGAGAATGATTGCACCCGATTCCCCTGCTACAGTTCTTCCCTGCACATCCACAAGTTGTCCGTTCTTATCAGTACAGAATACTCCATTTCTTGTGTATAACGGGCCTTCTGGTGTTTCTATAACAAAAAAGCCTTTTCCCAAAAGAGCAAAATCCAAATCACGTTCGGTCTCAGTCATCGTACCCTGAGAAAAATCAAAAGCTGTTTTCAAATCGATAATTCCTGGAGCATATGAATTTTCAGAATCACCTTCTGCTTCCAGAGCTTTCGTAAACGCATTACTTCTGCGTTTAAAACCAACAGTACTTGCATTCGCAAGATTATGCGTAATGATTTCATACTCCTTCATTAACGCATCCATACTTGTACTGACTTGTTCTGTTAATTGAGACATACTTTACCTTTAGCCAACTATTGTTTCTGAAATATATTCGTATTTTTGAGATTTTTCCCTATGTCCCGGAAGAATCTCCTGGATACGTTTCCTGCTCAAAGAAGCTTCATTTGTTGTTTTAACCATTTCACTGACATTCGATTCACTAAGATTTGTTAATTCTATCGCAATTGAAAAACCACGATCAACTTGTTCGGTATGTTTTACAATACCGATGTCTTCAATTACTCTGAAAGGTCTTGTCTTATTATTAATCGAATCATTTTCAACGGTATTATTATTAGATAAATGACTTAGTTTTAAAATGACAATAACTCTATCACCGATTTCAACTTCCATTGGTGATATGAGTCTGAGACCTGGGCCTGCCAACTCAATTAAATCAGCAGGTATAAATTTGGGTGGTTCCCATATATCGTATTCATCCGGCTCAGACGACGTTTTCCGTTTATTTTTTTGATTATCATAAAAACTTTTTGTAAATGGAAAAGCCGCAATATATGCGGGTTCATTTACTGAAACTCTTAAAAAGCGCCTTCGATTTACATACCGTATCTTGTCACTGTGCTGCAATATTAAAATATTTCTGTTCGCTCTGAGAACATAAGTATCAAATTCCCAAATTATCGAACCGAAATAATATCGTGCACAAAATGCGTCGCCGGGTTCACAATTAATCATCTCCTGTAATTGAACAGTCAATCCGAGATTCGAATTTTCAGTAATTATAGTTTCAACTTCAAAAAACTCTATGGATTCTGGATTTGTAAGGTATATTTTCTTACCTTCAGATATTTGCCTGCTGCCCGATATATCCTCTTTTATTGACATTTCTGCTGCTGATGTACGTTTTTGAAAACCCATTTTCTCACGTAACATCATTAATTCAGCACTTAAATATCTGCTTTTTTTTGTGCCATATTTTGCAAGCATTACTCTTATCATCTGAGTTGCACCGCGATCAAATACATCGCCCATGGAAAAAATAGATTCGACAAATCGGAGCCTTGCTTTGATGGCTATATCCATCAGGATTTGTTTTTCACGAATATTCAGGCCTCTTTTGTCGGCATATTCGATAAACAAATGATTGGAGTTTCTTTTCCTTTTGATTGCATCAAGAAGAGTAACAATAACAAAGAGCATTATTAACGCGGCCAAAATTATGCTGCATATAAGAAAGAACTCATCTTTAACCCATAAATCGGAATTAAACAAACGCATAGCATCCAATCGCTGAGTCGATGTCAGAGAAGATGATGCAATTATATGTAAATCAAATATATTCACTATACTATTCCGATTTCAGGATGCTTACCTGATAAGATTCGTTAACTCTCTAAGAATATCATTTGCAACTGTAATGCTTCTTGCATTTGCCTGGAAACCATTCTGAGCAAGAATCATATTAACGAATTCCGTTGCTACATCCGCATTCGATTTTTCAAGTGCGCCGCCGTGAATGACACCGGCACCACCTGTCATTGCCTGTGTTGAAATGGCTTCACCGGAGTTGGCTGATGAAGCAAAATAACTATTTCCTATATTTTCAAGACCCATAGCGTTCTGGAATATAGCTATCTGTACCGCAGCAATATTTTTCTTGATACCATTTGAAAATGCACCGACAACAATACCTTCATTATTTACCGATACAGTGGAAAGGCTTCCTGCTTCATAACCATCCTGATCTTTTGCAACCGCGGTAGAATTCCCAGCGAATTGTGTTAAACCATCAAGTTTTCCGCTCGTACCCATATTCATGGTAATAGTTTGTGGAGTTGATATATCATGTGCATATGTTATTACGAATTGGGAAGAATCCGTACCAGATATACCGGAGTATGATCCGTCATTGGCGTCAAATGTAATCCCTTCGATTCGTCTGTTATCCATTGTTAATTCACTAATATCACCTGTTACAGAACTCAGAACAAGATCCCATTTGTTTGCTGCATCAGTACGTACAAATGCACCAGAAAGGACGTGCTTGCCACCCTGAGCGTCATATGTGGTAATATTAATACTTTTTACTTCTTCGCCGCCAATAGTCGATATTTCAAAATAAGAAGGTGTCGTTAAAGTTCCGTTACCCGCATAAGACATTGTAATATCTGTCCTGCTGTATCCACCCGTATCATCTGTTATACGAATCTGGCCGTTGACAAGTGAAGCTGTCGAACCGTCAAGAACATTTGTATTTAGATGATCAATAATATCACCCAAAGTCGTACTTCCATCAACCGCCATAGTAAGACCTGAATCAAAAGCAGTTCCATCTTTGTCATAACCACTGAATGTTAATGTACCTGATGTCAAAGTACCGCTATACTGGTCAAGCTGGTCTAATTCAGTATCTAACGTTGCTATCGTACCATTTCCATATGTATATGAAATATTCGCTGTAACAACCTGTGTTCTTGGTGAACTAAAAGTCGCATCAGCACTGAGATTTCCTGAAACGTCAATTTGTGTGGTTGCTTTTGCAGGCATAGCGACATCATATGGAATATGAATATTACTATCACCAATTACCTGGAAACCGTCAACTTCACCTTCTGATCCGATTCTTTGGACATGATATCCAGTACCAGGATCAACCAGGTTCGAGTCTGCATCTACCGCAAATGCTCCGGCTCTTGTATAAACATCCTGCTCGCCATCACTTAAAACAAAGTAACCTTCACCTTCCAATGCAAGGTCGAGAGAATTTCCGGTATTTACAATATTACCCTGTGTGAGAATTGCCGATATACCACCAATACCAACACCGCTACCCATCTGCTGCGGGTTAGTTCCACCAAGACTTGATGTAGGCTGAGAAGCTTTTTCAACCGTCTGGCTTAACAGTTCCGAGAAAACAATTCGGCTCGATTTGAAAGCAGTTGTATTAACATTCGCCAGATTATTACCTGCTATATCAATCATTTTCTGATGCGCCTGTAATCCAGAAACTGCCGCTGATAATGCAAAACTCATATTTTATTCTCCTTATTATCACGAGTATTTAGCACATACCCGCACATTTTTTCTTACTGGTTCTCAACCAAAACAATATCACCCAATCCGATTGTATAGTCCTGCTCTGAATCTGCTTTTACTCCCAAAAGAGTTTCTTTTGTTTCGTTATCATAAAAAGCCGAATCAACTTTACCGGATTTCATTTCTAATTCGCCTGTATTCTCATTTTCAAAATAGAAAGTGATGTTCTTATCTAAAAGTGAATTGGCATAACTGCGATTAGTAGTAGAAAGAACATCCGCAAAACTTGAATTCATACCTTCAAGTTGTGAAAGCTGCGAAAACTGAGCCAATTGAGAAGCCATTTGATTATTATCCATAGGCTCAAGAGGATTTTGATTTTGAAGCTGCGTTACAAGAAGTTTCATATAATCCATCTGAATTTGACTTGATGAACTTGCTTCTATAGATGCCATTTTTTTCCTTTTCTATTATAAATCATTTCAAATATTTCATTAACTACTTGAAGTGAATAAGCAATTATCGTGCCAGATATAAATATATTATTCCCCGAAGCAGCTATAAAAAAGATGACAAAACAAATATAAGTAATTTACAGACAAGATGTTACATTATAATCTCAAACCTATCTCACATCACATTGGTTAGGTTTGAAATAATGTTATCGGATGATATAAACTAAATTTTCCGGAAAATTCTGCCGGTTCTATTCTTTAATAAAGTAAAAATAATATACGAAAAACACTCAAATAGATTAAACTTTCACCTTATAAAAGTTGTATATCTTATGTGTTCATTTGTTATTCTTGATTAAAAACGAATGCTTTACAGTTGACTAAAATTGATTGCTCGATTAGACTACATTTAAGCAAAATTATTATTAATTAAACATTATTAAAATTATTCTTACTTTACAGCAGATTCGTTAAGCTTAGTAACGTATTTTACAGAATAGCTGTGGAGAATTGAAAGGCCATTAATAAATGAAAGAAGGTAGTTTTTCTTCTTATTCAATGCGTGAAAATTGCGGTTTGTTTGGAATTTTTGGTGACAAGGATGCAGTAGAAAACACATATTTTGGCTTGCATAGCCTTCAGCATCGCGGCCAGGAAGCGGCAGGAATTGCCTCAAGTAACGGCGAAACAATTCAATGTTATACCGGAATAGGAACTGTCAAAAGAGTATTCAGAAAAGGCAGTGAAATTTTAGATAAATTAGCAAATCCGATGGCTATCGGTCATGTTAGATATTCAACTACCGGATCAAGTAAAGTTATAAACAGCCAGCCGCTCTTAGCGGAATATTCACAGGGACAGGTTGCGGTAGCACATAACGGCAATCTTATAAACGCACTTCTGCTTCGTGACGAATATGAAGCACATGGAAGTATATTTAAAACAACAAGTGATACGGAAGTTATCATACACCTGCTCGCCAAGCCGACACACATATGCAAACCTGATCCACTCGCACACGTTTTGAAACATCTTCAGGGAGCTTATAGTCTCCTTTTCCTTTTTGCAGATAAAATTGAAGCAGTCCGTGATCCATATGGAATCAAACCTCTTTGTATCGGAAAAAATAAAAAAGGCGCATATATCGTAGCCAGTGAAACATGTGCCCTTGATGCTATTGAAGCAGATTTTATTCGCGAAGTCGAACCTGGTGAAATAGTTACTTTGGATAAAAATGGTTTACATAGCAGGTTTTTTGTTACACCAGGAAAAGTACAATCCGCTCACTGCTTATTCGAGCATGTTTACTTCGCCAAGCAAAATAGTACTATTTTTGGTGAAAATGTCCACGAACTCAGGAAGAAACTTGGACGAAGACTTGCAGAAGAACACCCTGTCAAAGCAGATGTAGTTATTCCTGTTCCTGATTCAGGAACTTCAGCGGCTATCGGTTATGCTGAAAAAAGCAAAATTCCATTCGATATGGGACTTGTACGAAGTCACTACATTGGACGAACATTTATTTCTCCCGAACAGAAACAGAGAGAACTTGAGGTCCGTCTCAAACTCGGAATTGTAAAAGAAGTAGTCGTTGGAAAACGAATTGTAGTCGTTGATGATTCTATTGTTCGAGGTACAACTACCAGAAGCAAGATAAGAGCTTTACGGCAGGCTGGAGCAAAAGAAATTCATCTCAGAATAAGCTGTCCACCAGTAAGATTTCCATGCTTCTATGGTATCGATTTCCCGACTAAGGAAGAGCTGGTTGCAAACAATCGCAATATCGAAGAAATTAAAAAATTCCTCGAAGTTGACAGCGTCGGTTACATTTCTCTTGAAGGAATGCTGGATTGCACAATTAAAGGACCAGGCAATTATTGTGCCGCATGCTGGAACGGCTCATATCCAATTCCGGTTGATTTACCTTTTAGAAAATACTCATTGGAAAATTATCAATTGAACATGTTTGATGAATTTTTGGAAATATAAATTATACTACACATGAAAAACTTTATAAGTTACGAAAAATCTGGTGTAAGCATTGACGCTAACGAGGAAATGATTAAAAAGATTTGGCCCGCAGTATCAAGAACATACAGCCCGAGAGTTATTGAATCCGAAGGTGGTTTCGCAGGAATGTTCAGACTCGATTATGACGAGAAACTGTTTAAGAAAAATTATAAAAATCCAGTCCTTGTTTCCTGCACAGACGGCGTAGGAAGCAAAGTACAAATTGCGGCTCAAATGAAAAAATATGATACAATTGGCATAGACCTTGTCGCAATGAGTATCAATGACATGTTGGTTGTTGGCGCAGAACCATTGTTCTTCCTGGATTATATCGGCATACATAAACTTGAGCCGGATGTAATTGCGGAGCTTGTTCAAAGCGTCGCGGGAGGATGCAAACAGGCTGATTGCTCACTCATAGGAGGAGAAACAGCCGAAATGCCGGACACTTATACCGAAGGTGATTTCGATTTGGCTGGCTTCGGAGTCGGTGTAATAGAAAGAGATAAAATTATAAACGGCAAAAATGTTCAGAACGGCGATGTTGTACTCGGCCTCGCTTCGAGCGGAATACATAGTAACGGATATTCTCTTGTGCGTCATATTTGTTTGAAACAGTTAAAACTTAAATTAACTGATACAATCGACGAGCTTGATGGAAAAGTTCTCGGTAATGTACTTTTGGAACCGACACGAATTTATGCTAAACCTATTATTAAATTACTCAGCAAGTACAAAGTAAAACAGGTTGTTCATGGAATGGCTCATATTACAGGCGGCGGGATTATCGAAAACCTCCCAAGAGTACTACCGGAAAAATGTAATGCAGTGATTAAAAAGCAAAGCTGGCCAAAGCATAAAATATTCACTTTCATGCAGGAAAAAGGTCCCGTTGAAGAAAACGAAATGTACAGAGTATTCAATATGGGAATCGGTTTTATATTGGTAGTAGCACCTGATTTCGCCGATTCGATTAAGGAAAAACTCGAAAAATATGGAGAGAAAGTTTACAAAATCGGTAAAATTGCTCCCGGCACAGGTAAAGTGGTATTAAAATAAAAACCTGTTCACTATTAAAGATTATAATCTTTAATTTTTCGGTAAAGAGTTCTTTCACCTATACCGAGAATTTTCGCTGCTTTTTCGCGGTTACCTTCGGTCTTTGCAAGTGCCTCCGCGATTGCGTGCTTTTCTAATTCATTCAGTGACATACCTTCGTCACCTAAAATTGACTGTGCCTCATTTGGTGCCGCTAATTGCGGTCTTTTTGCTATATCCGGCGGGATATCAATTACATCAAGCTTATCACGGTCACACATCACGACCATTGTTCTTATCGTATTTCTAAGCTGACGGATATTGCCGGGCCAGTCATATTTCTGGAGAGACGATAACGCCGCTGAAGTAATACCTGTAACTTTCGAACCTACTTCGTCAGAGGCTTCTTTAAGAAAATAATCAACAAGAGCGGGAATATCTTCCGACCGTTCACGCAAAGACGGAATAGAAATATTTACGCCCTTTATTCTAAAATACAAGTCTTCCCTGAATTTCTTTTCATCTATCAGCTCAGGCAAATTCTGGTTCGTTGCGCTTATAATACGCACATCCACACTAATCTGTTTTGTTGACCCGACCGGAACAACTATGCCGTCTTCAAGCACGCGAAGCAGCTTTGCCTGGGAACTCGGTGTCATGTCACCAATTTCATCCAAAAACAATGTCCCCTGGTTGGCAACTTCGAATAAACCTTTTCTATCGGCGGCAGCTCCGGTAAACGCTCCTTTTGCATGACCAAACAACTCGCTTTCCAGTAATGTTTCCGTAAGACCGGCACAATTTACAGGCCTGAATGGTTTGTTCCATCGCTTCGAGTTATTATGAATCGCGCGTGCCATTAATTCTTTACCTGTTCCCGACTGCCCTTCTATAAGAACCGAAATATTTGTCGGTGCAACTCGACGGAGAACTTCGATTATTCCTTTCATAGCAGGACTTTGCGGCAATACACCTTCGAAATAAAATTCCTCTCGCTCAGGTTTGGACTTGCTCGCCTCTCGTTCAATCGAAGAAGCAATCTTTTGACTTGCCTGAGATACTAATGTTCTGAGCTGCCCTATATCAATCGGTTTGACAAGATAATCGAATGCGCCAAGCTTAATTGCTTCCTTGCACGTATCTATTGTAGCATATGCGGTTATTAGAATAACTTCTGTCCGGCTGTCATGATTTTTCGCTTCCGATAAAATTCGCAAGCCGTCAATGTCACTATTCAATTTCAAATCGGTGACAACGATATCAATTCTTTTGCTATAAATAATTTCCAGTGCATCTTTACCGTTATAGACAGCGATTGCCTTATCGCATAATTTTTCAAGTGCTTC
>CAZMPL010000013.1:11485-23066 GCA_964567805.1 uncultured Pirellulales bacterium
TTGGAAGATATGCCGCAGCCGGTATCACATATTTGAACGAAAGCAAAATTGTCCTGTTTGAACGTTCTTATTATTAATTCACCACCATCGCTCATAGCCTGCTGCGAATTTATGAAAAGATTCAAAATCACCTGCTTAATCATATCCGCATCAAGCCGACATAGCAGATGTTCATTAGACAAAGATTGACATATTGTTATCGAATGACTTGAAGCCTGAGGCAGATAAAAATCTATCATATCACTAACGAGTTCATTCAAATCTGCATCGCTTAATTGTGGCTCATTGCGGTCGAGATAACGCAGGAAACCATCAAGTATCTGCTCGAGCCGGTCTGCTTCTTTTTCAACTACGGAGATTTTTCTGAGAGCCCTCGATAAAGTGCGTTCCGCTCTTTCTGTTGGTATATCACCGGAACAGGCTGAACTTAAATCAGTTAGTTCTTCGCTAATCAGTTTTAAATTAACCTTTATTGTGGAAAGCGGATTTTTTATCTCATGTGCAAGCTGGCCGGTCAGTTTGCTCAATTGCTCAAACTGTTCTATATTACATTCTTTGCCAGTCTTGATATTGTCATCTGCCATGACCATTATTCATCAGCAAAATTCAGAAGTGGTTAAAGTAAGAACACAGCATGAAGCATATAGCGTTCAGATTTATCTATCCGCTATATGCTTACGCTGAAATTTTTATCACTTACAACTTACTCTTTATTCTTCCTTCTTTTCTTTTTTCGATTCTTTAAGGACGGCTTTACGTGAAAGTTTTAATCTGCCCTGATCATCAATAGATATTAATTTCACATCTATCAGGTCCCCTATTTTGCAGACGTCCTCAGCGTTTTTCACGAAAGTATCACTTAATTCGCTTATATGACAAAGTCCTTCGACACCCGGAGTTATTTCCACGAATGCCCCGAATTCCTTTATAGAAACTACTTTTGAATTTTGATAAACTTTTCCAACTTTTGGCGGCTGAGTAAGACCTTCTATAATCTCTTTGGCTCTTAAATGGCCATCGCCGCCAAGGCAACTGATGAAAATAGTACCGTCTTCTTCGACTTCGATTGTGGTTTCCGTTTGTTCCTGGATACTCTTAATCATCTTGCCGCCCGGACCGATTACTTTTCCGATAAGTTCAGGATCAATCTCGATGCTGACAAGTTTAGGAGCATAAACGCTTAATTCAGACCTCGGCGAGCTTATTACCTCACTCATCTTCTTGAGAATTTCAAGACGTGCCTGTTTTGCTCTTGCGAGTGTTTCAACCATAATTTTATGGTCCAGCCCTTCGGCTTTAATATCAAGCTGAATTGCCGTAATACCCTGAGTGGTACCGGCAACTTTGAAATCCATCAAACCATAATGGTCTTCTTCGCCAACGATATCTGTAAGCAGTTCATAGCGACCATTACCATCGCTTACGAGACCAATTGAAATACCGGCAACCGGGTTTTTAATCGGAACACCGGCATCCATAAGAGCCAGGGTACCGCCGCAAACAGAAGCCATCGAACTCGAGCCGTTCGATTCTGTAATATCAGAAACAAGTCTGATTGTATAAGCGAACTGGTCATTCTCAGGCCTTACCGCTTCCAGAGCTTTTTCCGCAAGAGCACCATGACCAATTTCTCTTCTGCCTACGCCGCGAAGAGGTCTGACTTCACCAACAGAGAACGGCGGGAAGTTATAATGCAAAGTAAAGCTCTGAGCATATTCATCCAACAATCCGTCAATAATCTGTGCATCGCGAACTGTTCCAAGAGTAACACTGACTAAAGCCTGTGTTTCGCCTCTCGAGAATAACGCGGAACCATGATTTCTCGGTAAAAGTCCAACTTCACAGCTTATCGGTCGGATTTGACTATAACCTCTGCCGTCTGGTCTCTTACCTTCGAGAAGGAGTTTCTTAACGATTTTACCTTCGATTTCGCCAAGAATTCTCTTTATAACTGTTTTTTCATATCTAATTTCATCATCTACCGGGAAAATTTCACCATTTTCGTCTTCCTCGACAGCTTCGCTATCTTCATCAATAACAGTCAGCTTCTTCACTTCAGGACAATATTTGGTAATAACCTGATCAAAAAGTTCCTGAACCGCTCTGTTACGTTCCAACTTGCCCGGAATCTGCTTTAATTCATAAAGTTTATCAGAAATTTGTGATTCGATTCTGTCCTGAAGTTCCTGGTCAATTTCAAATAGAATCATTTCTTTATCAACGCCGGCTTTATCCTGCAATTCATCAATCATGTCGCAAACTTCAGCGACTGTTTTTTGTGCCATGGCGATTGCGTCCGCGACAACATCTTCAGATACCTGTTTTGCGGCAACTTCAATCATATTCAATGCGTCTCTTCGGCCGCCGAGAAGAAGGTTCAAATCCGCTTCTTCCAGCTGCTTATGAGTAGGATTGATTACAAATTCGCCGTTGACTCTTGCAAGACGGCAGGCACCAATAGGTCCCAAAAACGGGATTTTGCTTATTGAAAGTGCGGCACTTGCGCCTACCATCGCGACGATATCCGGATCATTTTCACGGTCAGCGCTTAAAACACTGGCGATAATCTGAACTTCCTGAAAATATCCATCCGGGAATAAAGGTCTGATTGGCCTGTCAATTTGACGTGAAGTGAGTGTTTCCTTGGTGCTCGGTTTACCTTCACGTTTGATAAAACCTCCCGGAAACTTACCTGCAGCACTGTGTTTCTCACGATACTCAACGCTTAGAGGGAAAAAATCCACATCTTCTGATCTTGCCGGAGCCACTACAGCCGTTACAAGCACAACCGTATCGCCGTACTGAACTACAACTGCACCATCAGCCTGTTTTGCGATTTTACCGGTTTCGATAGATAGGGTTCTGCCTCCAATTTGTCTTTCGACTCTTGTTACTTTAAACATAAACTACCTCAAACTAAAGTTTAGCGTAAAGCGGACAGCGTTCATGGTTTAACTCTGGACGCGCCAAACCACAAACGCTATTCGCTTTACGCTATCGTATTTTTTTATTTTCTTAAACCTAAGCGAGAAATGATTTCCCGATAGCGATTAACGTCTTTATTACGTACATATTTAAGCAATGCAGACCTGTTTCCTACCATTTTAAGCAAACCGCGACGTGAAGCATGATCCTTTTTGTGCATCTTAAGATGCTCCGTCAGTTCATTTATCTTCCTGGTCAATAACGCAATTTGTACTTCTGGTGAACCTGTATCACCTGCATGAACTTCAAAATCACCAACTATTTGTGTCTTTACTTCTTTACTTAGCATATTTTATATAAACCCTTTCTTATAAGCGCTTTATACGACACTACTAATCATTATTCAAATTTAAAGTGGTCATTCTAAACTGTTTACATCGAAGATGCAAGCAAATTCGATTAAAAGATAAAAAAATGGTTTTCTTCATCTCAAAATCTTGAATGTGCTGGGTGAAAGCCCAAAAATACGCTTGAATACCCTTGAAAAATGAAATGGATCGCTAAAACCAAGTTGGAACGCGATTTCTTTAACCGAAGAGTTCGGCATCTGTAGTTTTTGAGCCGCAAAATTCATTTTCATACGCATTAAATACTGATAAGGACTCCGATTATCAAAACGCTTGAAAAGCCTGCAAAGATATGCGCTGTCGATATGGCATTCTTCAGCTATTTGCTCAAGACTTCTCAAATTCATAAAATTCTTCTGTATAACTTCCCGAATACTTTGATAAGTATAAAAAGCCGCGGAAGTCCTTGAATTTTCGACAATTGACGTTTCCGCTATTTTCAGGATGAGCTGCTCCAAAATCGCTTTGCATAAAAGAAGTGAATATCGGTTGTCGGCCTGACCATTCCTGATAAGATCCTCGAATATTTGAAGTATCACTTCCGGAGAAGAAACCTGAACGACCTGACCGGGAGCCAATCCGAACTTTTGAAGCATTTTCGGAGCATCAGAACCGATAAAATCTACAAAATACTTTACGAGAGGATCATCTGCTCCCGACGAAATAACATGGGCTATACCGGGACCGTAAGAAAAAACTCTTCCGGTAAAAAGGAGATGCTCTGTACCATCAAGTACAACAAAACCCTTACCTCTGACCACAAATTCTATGGAATAGAACGGAAAATCAGAGCGGTCAATTCTATAGTTTGGCTCACAATGTTCACAGCCTCCGCATACGACTTTTAATGAATGATGTTTTCGTGTATGTGCATCAAGATAAAAACGGTTTGCCTCCAATACCTGTTGAGAAAAAAAATCCGGAACCTTTTTTTGATCTATAGACATAATGAGTAAATCCTAAAAAAGTCAATAATAGCCATGCATTAGACAAGTATTGACATATTTTTTATATAAAACTATATTATACTTTACATTTGTAAAAAGTAAAGAGTCAATAAGGTACATGTATGATATGTTACAGCTTTCAGCAAGTACATTACATCCTATAGTAAGAAAGGCAGATAATGGCAGAGAAAAATAATAAAACGGCAGCATCGACACTCAACAAAAATGATTTGATAGTTATCGGAGGCGCAGGCGGATTTATCGCCGGTTCATTAGTGAAGTATTTTCATGATCAGGGTTTCACACGAATCCGTGCTATTGATAAAAAACCACTCCCTGAATGGTACCAGAGAACTCCCGGCGTAGAATGTCTCTGCATGGATTTGCAATACGAAGATAATTGTAAACGAGCCTGTGAAGACGCGGTAGAAGTTTATAATCTCGCTGCAGATATGGGCGGAATGGGTTTCATTGAAAGATTTCGTATCGAATGTCTCCGAAGCATATTAATCAATACTCATATGATCGAATCCGCATATAAAGCAGGTGCGACACGATTCTTTTTCTCGTCTTCCGCGTGTGCTTATAATGTCGAACTACAAAAGGATCCGAACTCAAGAGCTCTGAAAGAATCCGATGCATATCCAGCTATGTCGGAAAGAGGTTACGGCTGGGAAAAACTCATGTCCGAAATGTTTTGTCAGGAATATTGGGCAGAACGCGGCTTTGAGACTCATATCGCACGTTTTCATAATGTTTATGGTCCATGGGGTACATGGGTTGGCGGCAGAGAGAAAGCCCCTGCTGCTCTATGCCGTAAAGTAATCGAATCGAAAGATACAGGTAATGATGAAATAATTATCTGGGGCAACGGCCATCAAACACGAAGCTTTATGTACATCGATGACTGCGTTAAAGGTATCGATATGATAATGCATTGTGACAAACTTATCGCAACACCAATCAATCTTGGAACAAGCCACCTTATTTCAATTAATGATTTAGTATCTCTGGCAGAAAAGATTGGCGGAGTCACTTTGAAAAGAAAATATGATCCGGACATGCCCAAAGGTGTAGCCGGACGTAATAGTGACAATACATTCATCAAGAAAGTTCTCGGCTGGGAACCGGATACTCCACTTGAAAAAGGGCTGAAGAAAACATACACCTGGATTGAGCAGCAATATGAGGACCGCAAAGCCGGCAGGAAAACTGTGGATTAAAAATTGTTCTGCTTAATTTATCATGAATAGAAAAAACAGTCATATAACAGACGTCATAGGGAAAATACCTTATAAACTTGCACTTGCGGGCGGCTGGATTGACCAGCCTTTTATGTCAAAAAATAATCCTTCTCCGCCCGGTTCGATGGTTGTAGTCTGTGTCGAGCCACAGTTCTGGTTCATGGAACGTGCAGGTGTAAGTACAGGTACTCGAAATATTGCCTTGAGACTCTGGAAAAACGGCTTGCCTGAACATAATCTTGACGAACTTGTGCAGCAATTGTACATGGAAGAAAATAAGGATAAAATCGCGCCGTCAGGCTCCCAGGATATGATTGGGCTTATATATCCAGGTATAAACAGGATAGATTATGATTTCAAGCATCGAGAAGGAATTTTTCCGGTACATATCGAATCGAACAATGATTCGAAAATAGTTTCATGGTTAGAAAGCGTAATCCATATTCTGCCGGTCGCTACGAGACCAGATGGTTACAATCCGCTGGAAACGAAAAATCTCGAACCGGAATGGGTAGCCAGACTCGGAAACTCCGGCAAAATGTGCTACGATGCTATCGTTTCAAAAAATATTAATACGCTTGGCGAATCCATGAACGAATGCATGCGATGCTGGGAACATCTTCTGCCGGGCACGGTATATCATCATTTGATTAAAACAGACCTTATGTCACTACTAAAATACTACCAATCGAAATATCCCGGAGCAATGTACTCAGGCTGCGGCGGCGGCTATTTGTATGTTGCTTCAGAAAATCCAATACCAGGTGCTTTCAAAATTATAATAAGGACCGACAATAAAAAATGACAAATAAAAATAATAACGTTGTTGTATATGGAGCATTCGACGATATTCGTTCGCTCGATATACGTTTTCTACATGAAGCATCTCGATTTGGTAATCTCTGTATTTTTTTATGGAACGATGAATTCATAAAATCCGTAACAGGGAAAGAATCTAAATTTCCAGTAAACGAGCGTTTATATTTTCTCGAATCAATCCGTTTCGTTCACAAAGTATATATCGCAAACCATGTTTCAGATAATATGAATTTTTCTTTAATCAAAAATATTCATCCTTCTCTATGGATTGCCAGGGAAGGTGACAATATTTCTGCGATAAAGAATTTTTGCGAAAAAGAAAATATTGAAATTAAAATCCTGAAAAAATCAGATATGACAGATTTTCCGGAAGATTCTAAAAAAACTGCCGATAAGAATAATCAAAAAAAGGTTCTTGTGACAGGCTGCTTTGACTGGTTTCATTCGGGACATGTCAGGTTTTTCGAAGAAGTTTCGGAATTGGGTGACTTATATGTCGTAGTTGGAAATGACGCGAACGTAAGAACTTTAAAAGGCGAAAATCATCCGATGTTCTCACAGGATGAACGTAGATATATCGCCGGTTCTATCCGCTTTGTCAAACAGGCTCTGATTTCTTCTGGAATGGGCTGGCTCGACGCGGAACCTGAAATAAGAAAAATCAAGCCTGACATTTACGCGGTAAATGAAGATGGTGACAAACCTGAAAAGCAGAAATATTGCAAGGAACATGATATTGAATATGTCGTGCTTAAACGTTTACCAAAAGAAGGACTTCCGAGACGACAAAGCACAGTGATGCGTGGTTTTTAAAATAAAAAATATTCTATATGAAAGACTCTTATGAAAAAGGCTTTCAAAAGATACTGTAAATACATCGAACTTAAAGATGATTCCAATCTCATCGAAGAATACAAAAAACTCCATGACATGGGAGAAGCCTGGCCAGAAATTACAAACGGAATGAAAAATATTGGTATCCTTGATATGGAAATATACATATCCGGGACAACTCTTTTTATGATAATGGATACCAAAGCAGACTTCAATCACGAACAGGCCATGGCAAAACTTGCGACTCTTCCGCGTCAATCCGAATGGGAAACTTTAGTCTCGAAATACCAAAAGACAAGCAGCGATTCATCAGCCGGAGAAAAATGGAAACTGCTTGAGCGGATATATAAAATGAATCAGAAGCAGCGAGAAACTGCTGAAACTGGATATACTGAAGAACAAATCATCTAATAATAATTTTGCTATTAAATAAGAAGGGATTAATTATGAGCAAAATAAGTGGCAAAACAACACAAACTCAAACTCATGTCATTTCAGGTAATTATTCATCCAAAGTATTTACGAGTGTAATTACTCTCGTTTTAATATTGTTACTAACACAGGCTGGAGGATGTGCTCGGGTTTCTCAACCTGCAAATTCATCTTCAGGGACAAGTTTTCTTGATTGGGCAAAAACTCCTCCAATGGGCTGGAACTCATGGGATTGCTTCGGTGCAGGAGTCGTTGAAGATGACGTAATAGCAAACGCTGAGTATATAGATAAAAACTTAAAAAAACACGGCTGGAACATTATCACAATTGATATCCAATGGTATGAGCCGCTTGCACACACTGACCAGTATCGTCGTTTTGCCAAACTGGAGATGGACGCTAACGGCAGGCTTCTACCCGCACCAAACAGATTTCCATCGTCAAAAGATTCTCGTTCTTTCAAACCTATAGCCGATAAACTTCATGCTATGGGTCTCAAGTTAGGTGTGCACCTCATGCGAGGTATTCCTCGCCAGGCTGTTGACCAGAACGTTCCTATTCTCGGTACAAATGTCCATGCAGCTGATATTGCAGATAAAAGGTCCACTTGCGCATGGAATACGGATATGTACGGCGTAGATATGAGCAAGCCGGGAGCACAGGAATATTACGATTCAGTATTCGCTCTGCTTGCTTCATGGGAAATCGATTTTGTAAAAGTTGACGACCTTTCTGCACCAGGCTATCATTCATCTGAAGTCGAAGCAATTCGCAAAGCAATAGACAAAACCGGCCGTCCTATTATATTATCGACATCACCGGGAGAAACACCATTAAGTGAGGGTGAGCATGTTGAAAGCCACGCTAATATGTGGCGAGTAAGTAACGATTTCTGGGACACATGGCCGGCATTATATGCCCAGTTCGCAAGACTGAACAATTGGACACCCTATCGTGGACCGGGACATTTTCCTGATGCAGATATGCTGCCTTTAGGAAATATCCGTACATGGCAGGAAAATAATTCATGGACTCGTTTCACTCAGGACGAACAAATCACTCTAATGACACTATGGTCGATTGCGCGTTCGCCGCTTATCATTGGCGCTCATATGCCGAAAAATGACGAGTTCACGCTATCTTTACTAACAAATGATGAACTTATCGCGGTCAATCAGAAATCGACAAACAACAAACAAGTTTCCAATCAAAATAATCAAATCGTCTGGTCTGCGGATATACCGGGTTCAAATGATAGATATCTCGCAATATTTAACGCCGCACCGGCACCTGCGCCGCGAGGGTCCAGACGTGGACGAGGTACACAACCCGCAGCGGTTGCAACTCCGGCAAATCCTTCGGATACTCAACCGGCAGATATTTCTGTATCACTTTCAGATCTTGGTTTGTCTGGTAAATGTAAAGTCCGTGACATTTGGAAACACAAAAACCTCGGTACATTTTCAGATAAGATTACCGCTACTGTAAATTCACATGGTGCCATTTTATACAGAATTTCACCAAACTAAAAAAAAACAGGAGAAACTCCCATGAAAATTTCAAGACGTGATGCAATGAAACTTATTGCCGGGTCCATTCCGGCTTATTATGCGAATCGTTCTTTTTTATATGGTGCCGGTAATGCACCTTCCTTATCTCCTGCACTACCGCCTGCACCAATACCAATTCCAGCACTAAAAGGTTTTGGTGTAGCCTCTGGACCTTTCCAGCCAGCATGGGAATCTCTTGCAGCAAATTATCAGGTACCTGATTGGTACCGCGATGCCAAGTTTGGTATCTGGGCACATTGGGGTCCGCAATGTCAGCCGGAAATGGGCGACTGGTATGCTCAGAATATGTATAAGTTTAGTACAAATCCAACCAGCGTTTATCAATTTCACTGCAAGAAATACGGCCATCCCTCGAAATTTGGTTTCAAAGACGTTATCAATGAATGGAAAGCAGACAAATGGAAACCGGAGGAATTGCTTGCTCTTTATAAGAAAGCCGGAGCAAAGTTTTTCGCGGCAATGGCAAATCACCATGATAATTTAGATATGTGGGACTCCAAGTATCAGCCATGGAACAGCATCGCGGTCGGGCCCAAGAAGAATATAATCGACGGCTGGGCAAAAGCGACTCGTGAAGCAGGATTGAAGTTTGCCGTCTCGGTTCATGCCAGCCACACATGGGATTGGCTGCAAGTCGCGCAGGATTCTGACCCATCCGGAGAATTCGCCGGAGTACAATATGACGGTCTTGTGAGCAAAGCAGACGGCAAAGGAAAATGGTGGGATGGCCTCGATCCGCAGGACCTTTATGCCCAATATCATCAGAAAGGTAATTACGGATGGAACCTGTCGCCTCAGGCAAACCAGAGAAGAGGCAGAAGAGGAAACCAGCAAAGCACCCCACTGCCACCAGTAGATCCGAATTATATCGAGAAATTTTTCAATCGCACAATAGACCTGATTGATAAATATCAACCTGACCTGCTTTATTTTGATGACTCAGTTTTGCCAATTTATCCGGCAAGTGACATCGGCTTGCGTATAGCGGCATATCTATACAACACAAGTTTTTCTAAAAATGGCAAACTTGAAGCTGTAATGACAGGCAAACAACTTTCGCCAGAACAACGCCAGTCTATGCTTTATGATGTCGAGCGAGGTGTAACCACCGGCGGAGAGACTATACCATGGCAAACCGATACATGTATTGGCGAGTGGCACTACAGACGCAGCATCTTCGAACAGCACAGATACAAAACTCCGTTGCAGGTAGCACAAATGTTAATTGATATCGTTAGTAAAAACGGCAATCTTATGCTTAGTATTCCGGTTCGCGGTGACGGAACTATCGACGAGGATGAAGCAGCTTGTGTAGAAGGTATCGGTAACTGGATGAAACCGAATGGCGAAGGTATCTACGCGACTCGTCCATGGAAAGTTTATGGCGAAGGTCCATCAACTATTGCAGGCAACCAGGCCCGCGGCCAATTTGGCGGCTCACGAGATGTTCGAGCTTATACCGCAGAGGATTTCCGTTTCACAAGCAAAGGCGATACGGTCTATGCATTCATGATGGGCTGGCCTGAAAACGGCAAAGCAATCATTAAATCTCTGGCTCAAAATAGTGAGATTTTTCCAAAGGAAGTTGCTAAAGTCGAACTACTCGACGCAGGAAACCTGACCTTTACGCGTGACATGTCAGGTCTGGTAGTAAACCTGCCAGAGAAAAAACCAAACGATTATGCATATACTCTGAAAATTTCACCTAAATTATAAATGACTCAGGTGAAATTTTTTAGAATATAAACTTTTATTTAGTTTTAAAACGAATAACTGTTATGGAATGACCAGGGAATATATGCTCCCATTTTGGACCTGCGTTATTGATAACGAAATCTTTTGGAACAACTTTTAATGGTTCTTCAATAGTATTTGTGTCTTCCAACCCAGCGGTCATAACTTGACCGGCAGCATTTTTCAGGATATTTACACCAGTCATTTCTACGATCATAGCCTGGTCGAGATCAAAAGCATTGACTACTTTAAGAATAATGTCACCTGAAATCTTCTCTTTGCTTGCACAGGCAAAAAGAGGTTCATTAGGATTTGCAGAGCCGCCTCCGCGTCCCCCCATCATACCTCCAACACCAAATCCTGAGCCTCTGCGTGCGTTGGCCCCTTGTCCCTGTGCAGGTGCTGCCGATTCAGGAATTCTCTGAGGATTAATACTCTCAATCGGAATCACCCGATCACCTCTGGCATTATAAAACATCTTCTGAGCATAATAAGATGGTGAACCATAGGAATTCAGCGCATCATATCCAATCAGGTTTGTCGCCCATTGTTGTGAACGTGTCGGACCGCCAATATCACTAACATTAACAAATAAAGGTGCATAACATGACATAACTACCAAATCAGAGTTTCTTTCCAGACCAGTCAGGTAAGCAGCATCAGTCAAA
>CAZMPL010000014.1:0-23035 GCA_964567805.1 uncultured Pirellulales bacterium
TTCCTCAGTATCGCGGTTTTCATGTTCGTCCATCTACTCTTGTTGCCAAGCTGGTCATGCATTATGGAAGTACAGTTCAGATGCAAATGGGAGATGAAATTTACGATGCCGGCTCACCACTCGAATTGTTCCGTGCCAATGAAAAAATAAACGCACAGAAACGCCGCTGGCTTACAGAAGAAATTGTTCGTCTCAACCTGGTTCAGGAAGAATTGCAAAAGAGTAATATTAAAGATATTATTTTGGGATTAGTTCTAACTCTAGCCGGTCGCGCAAAGCTGATTTTGTATGAACAGCCTTTGCAGCTGCCGGAAGAACCCTCATTAAAGCAGGGAACTGTTCTGGAAAAAATCGTAAACGAATTGGCCAGACTTCTTGCGATGGGAAAAATTGATGTCGAATCTCATATGACCGCAATTTTTAAAGGTGATAAAAGAGTTATAAATGATATTAGGATTTTAGCAGAAGCCGGTTATGGTGAGGATAAATTCGGAAACAATGTTCCTCTGCCCGAGAAACTGGCATATTTGCGTCGTTAGAAAAACACAAGAGGCAAGATTGAAAAAATCATGTGTTTTGTAAGATTTTATAAAAAGAAAGGAAGTAATTATGGCAAAAGGAATAGTAATTTACCATTCGAGAAGCGGCAATACTAAAGCAATGGCTGAGGTAATTGCTCAATCTATGAATGATTCGGAACTTCCTACTGAATGCAAGTCGATTAGTGATGTAACTCCTGATGAGATATTCGGTTATGACGCTATTGTTATCGGTTCTCCCACTTATTACGGCCAGATGGCAGCGCCCGTAAAGCAATTAATTGATGATTTGGTCAGCAGACATGGCCAGCTTGATGGTAAAGTTGGTGCGGCGTTCTCCAGTTCAGCAAATATTGGCGGCGGAAATGAAACCACGATTATGGGTATTATTGAAGCAATGCTTATCAGTGGAATGGTAGTTCAGGGTGATGCAAAAGGCGACCATTACGGACCGGTTTCTATTGGAAAGCCCGATAAAAGAGTCGAAACACAATGTATCCGAAGGGGTAAAAGAATCGCTGATTTAACTAAGAAATTGACCGCTTAGGAAAGAAAAATATTGTTTTTTTAATAAAAAAAGGCTTTTTTCTTTGACAAAATCCGTTATTAAAGTTAAGTTTTGGTCGTTTTTAACCTTATTTTAACATTGAAACTTGATTTTTTGTGGAGGTAACTCTGATGCAAGAGTACGAAGATTTGAAGGTTTTGGTTAATGAAATTGAAACTGACATTGGCAAAGCAGAAGGTGGAAACAAGGCCGCTGGAACAAGAGTTCGCAAGCAAATGCAGAAAATCAAACAGGCTGCTCAACTTGTTAGAAATAAAGTTCTTGAAACCAGATCATCTGAATAATTACAACAGATAAAAGAGCAAAGACCACAAACTTTGGATTGCGATAAATCAGGTCGTGAATCCTGAGTATGTGGTCTTATGTCTTAATTTAAGGAAATTTGAAAAAATATTATGCCTCCAGTACTAATAATTGATTTGTCGAAAATTGATCTCAACGCAAAACCTCTTTTTGATAAAGAAGCGATTTGCAAAGTAAATCCTCAAAGCTATGAAATGCAGCAGCTTGACGGCATACAATGGTTCGATAAAGACCAGCAGGTTATCCTGGGTTATAAGGATGTAACAAAAAATGAATTCTGGGTTCGCGGCCATATTCCAGGCCGGCCTTTAATGCCCGGAGTAATTATGGTCGAATGTGCCGCTCAATTGTTGAGTTTCTTTGTAAGGCAGATTTTTGAGATAGACGGCTTTATCGGGTTTTCAGGCATAGAAGATACAAAATTCCGCTCTACAATCGAGCCGGGCAAAAGATTGTACCTGCTCGGTAAAATTGTTAAGTATAAAATAAAAGAACGCACAGCACATGTCACGACCTATGTACAAGGTGTAGTTGACGGCAAAATGGTTTTCGAAACAACTGTTTCTGGAATGAAAGTTTAAAACAGCTAATCAGTTGTTTTAAGCATTTTATTGAACTTACATAAATATCTAAGATTCTACAAATACATTAAGTTTGTCGTGGTTTTTCTCTGGTGGTTTCCAGCTACAAACCAATCGATTAAATCTTTGTTTTCACCTTTGTCTTCAATTTCTTTTTTATATTTTTCAGCGGTGGAAATAAGGTCTTCGACTATTTCCGGATGTTCTCTTGATACATCATATTTTTCTGAAGGATCAGCATTCAAATCGAATAGCAGAGGTCTTTCCGGAGTGACCCAGTTACGAGCCACTACATATCCGCCTTTTGAATGATCATAATACCTGAAGTGAATTTTCCATTTACCTTTTCTAACTGCGTCCAGATGCTGTGCGCTATAGTAAAAGATTGTACGCTCAGAACCTTTTTTCCCTTCAAGAACAGATATCATATCTACGCCGTCATAAGGTCTGTCATCAGGTAATTTTCCTCCTGCAAGCTTAACTATTGTCGGGAAGAAATCGAGCGTTGACGCAACTTCCATTGAAATAGTCCCTGCCGGTATTTTCCCGGGCCATTTCGCAATGAAGGGTTCTCTCATGCCGCCTTCCCATGTGTCACCTTTTGCGCCGCGTAGAAGACCGGCTGAGCCGCTATTCTGGTTTTGCGTTATCCATGGACCATTATCACTTGTAAATATTAAAAGCGTATTTTCAGCAAGCCCGAGCTTTTCAAGAGTTTTATTTATCTGTCCGACACTCCAGTCAAGTTCCTCTATTGTATCTCCGAACAGACCGCGCATGGATGTATCGAGAAAATCTTCCGATGCATAAAGCGGTATATGTGGGAAAGTATAAGGCAGATATAAAAAGAATGGCTCGTCTTTATGTTCTTCGATGAATTTAATAGCTTCTTTTGTATATCGTTTTGTAAGAGTTGTCTGGTCCGCGGGTTGTTCGATAGCTTCATCATTACGATAAATATCCGCATGTTCCATATCATTGCTGTATAGTATTCCATAATAATAATCAAAGCCTTGTTTTGTCGGCCGATATTCCGGTCTGTCACCAAGGTGCCATTTCCCGATACATGCGGTAGAATAACCAAGCGGCTTGAGGGCATCGGCGATTGTGATTTCCTTCGGATTCATTCCCATATCATTATTCGGGAAGAAAACATTGATTACTCCTGTTCGGATACAGTTTCGTCCCGTTAGCATCGCCGAGCGGGAAGGGGAGCAAACAGGATTGCCGCTGTAAAATTGGGTGAGTTGAATTCCCTCATCAGCCATTTTATTCATATTAGGAGTCTTGATTGTTGGATGCCCGCCGCGATTCCAGTCGCCGTAACCCATATCGTCTGCGAAAAGAATTACAAAATTGGGTTTGTTTTTCGAGGATTTTCGAGCAACAGATTTTTCCGAATTTGAAATACATCCCTCTAAAATTGCTCCGCATGCTCCGGCTCCGATTGTTTTAAGAAATTCGCGTCTTCCAATTCCTGTCATTTCAATCTCCTTGTTTTGTGTTTTCAGATAGGGTAGATTTTCCTATCATTCGTTAACAATATGAAACATTAACTTTTTGAGAGCAAAAAATCAAATGGTAATTATATAAATCTTTTTATTTCTGGAGTTCTTCCTGAAGAGTCTTTATTGTTTCCTGGTCACGGTCTATTCTATCTACTAATTCTTGTATTTGCTTTTTTTGTGCTTGAAGCTGGCCTTCCAGGTTCTGATTTACTACATATAATTTATCATATTCTGATTTCCATTTTAGCGATTCTTCATCAGATTTGTTGCCGCATCCTGTAAATAACAGTGAACAAATGAGAATCGCAAAAATTACAATAATATTTTGTTTTGACATTTCAATTCTCCATTAATTCGATTTATTTTGCACCTTGTTCCATTAAATATTCTATAAGTTCTTCTTTATGTTGAATTCCTTCTGAAGACATATCTCCCTGGTGGACTTGAGCATATGTCAGTGGAGTCAATTTTTCATCGTTTTCCTGATTAAGATTTGCTCCTTTAGAAAGAAGGTATGCGGCAATATCTTTGTTATAACCTGCGCATGCAAAATGCAGAGGAATAAAACCACCTGAGTTGGTTTCGTTTATTTTCGCTCCTTTTTCAACTATCATTCGAACCAGGTCGATATCTCCGGAAGACGATGCCTTATGTAAAACACTTGTACCCCATTTATCTTTTGCGTTTACATCTGCTCCATTTTTAATCATAAGTTTCGCTGCTTCGATTGCGTCCCATCGAAGTGCCTTTAATAAGGGTGTTTCGTTCATGTCATCGAGAACTGTTAAATCCGAACCAGCTTCTATTAAAGCAATCCATATTTCATTTTCGTGACCATCGATTTTATTAATAGCAATTTGTCCTTTATTGTCTTTTATGTTCACATCTGCATCGTTGTTAATCAGTATTCCTACGATACCTAATCTTCGAGTATTATAACGGGAAACAGCCAGATGTAGAGCGGTTTGGCCTTTAGCATCTCTAACATTTGGATTGGCACCTTTTTCCAGAAGTAATTGAATTAGTTCTGTATCAGGAACAGGATACAGAATCGCATGACAAAGTACTGTTCTGCCTTCATTATCCTGCTGATTAATATCTGCTCCATTTTCAAGAAGAACAGCCAACACATCAGGTTTCAACTCTCTGAACATAAATGCTTTGATTAGCGGCGAATAACCATCGCCATCTTTAAAATTAACATCAAGACCTTGCGAAAGCAGTAATGAAAGCATTTGCGTTTTATTCGAGCGACAATGAATAATTGCCATATCCATAAGTGATTGATCTTTATTTGCCTGTCCAATATCGACACCTTGCTCAATTAAAAGTTTTACTTTCTCAACATCACCTTGTAAAACGGCAGCATCGAGAGAAGATTTTAATTGGCTTTGATTTGCACAGGAAGATACAAAAATTATTAAAAGCATGATACAAAAAATAATATTACGAGTCATAGCAATATTTCCTTTTCATTCAAATAAATGCTTAAATAGTTTTATAACTTTAATATATAAGACGTTAAAAAGCACATTTAGTTACACAAATTCTCAAACAAAAGTTGAAATTATGTTTTTTTTACAAAATTACAAGGGTAAGATTGATATTTCGGAGCTTAATGCCAGTAATTCTATTATAATCACAAAAGGGAGGCAAAAATTTACCTGACGCATTCTATTTTTTTTCATCTTACTTAAGTTATTGTATCATCGTTTTACAAATAAACTTCCTGGTAATTGCTTAATCAGGCTTTTTAGACGCAGCGAAATCAAGCTTGCATTTACAATTCCTGCAGTAAGAGAAGTTTGAGCAATTATTTGTTCGATGTGGGTCGGTTCTTTGTCGAGACAATTTAAAATCGTTTTTTCGTCATTAGTTAGGTTCAATTGTTCCATATCAAATAACGGTTTTTCAATTTCTTCTTTGGCTTTATTTGTTGCTATACTTGCGTGTTCGCTCAACTGCTCGCCATAATAACCGAGAGCGTCCATCACATCTTCGACTGATTCGATTAATTTCGCTCCCTGTTTTATCAATTGATGTGCGCCTTTGCTGAGCGGCGAGTCGATTTTTCCAGGGACAGCCATTACTTCGCGATTATAATTTATCGCTGCATCTGCGGTGAGCAATGCACCGGAACGAAGTGCGGCTTCGATTACAATTGTACCCAGTGACAAGCCTGCTATAATTCTATTGCGGGCGGGGAAATTTGTTGCAATTGGCTCATAACTTAGAGGCAATTCGCTGATACATGCACCTGATTCTGAAATAAGCTCGAATAACTTTTTATTTTCAGGAGGGAAAATATTTGCAAGGCCGCAACCTTGTACCGCGATTGTTCTCCCTCCGGCCGATAGTGCTCCCTGATGTGCGGCGGTATCTATGCCGCGAGCCATTCCAGAGCAAACCGTAAAACCGGATGAACTTAAAAAATGCGCGAATCTGGAAGATTGTTCCTGGCCGTATAAACTGCATTGTCTTGAACCAACGATGGAAATTGCAAGATTATCCGCTCGTGTCAGAGTACCTTTCACATAAAGTACTGGCGGCGGGTCGTAAATCTGTTTTAATGTAACTGGATAACGCTCGTCATCGGAATGTACTATCCAGACACCCAGTTTTTCGGCAAGCTCAATTTCTTTATCCGCATCGTATTTATCTCGTGTCGCAACGATACGTTCGGCTGTTTTGAAACCTATACCTTCGGTTTTGGTCAACTCGCTTACAGACGCTCCTAAAATCCTGTCAATTGAACCGAACCGTTTCAGCATTTTCGCGAACGTTACAGGTCCTACACCATCTGCTCGAATGAGCTTAATCCATTTTTCAATATCAACTGAATTTTCCTCAGATTTTGCCATAACATACTCCAAAAAGATGTTTATACAGAATCTGTCGGAAATTGCAACTATTTTCTATTTTTGTTGTCTGTTACAAATCTTTTGGTTTTCGAAGATTATTAATTGTCTCGGCCGACATATTGGATTGCTTCAGCTCTATTAACTCTCGGGCACTCAAAGGCTTATAAGCCGGATTTGCTAAAGAAGCCCCGAAGTATGGACTTATATTGCGCTGTTTTAGTTCATACAAATCCTCGATCGAAAAATCATATCCGGATTTTTTCCATTCAGCGGCTTCATTGGGACTCAGGTTTCGCTGTTTGGCCCAGTATATTTTTTCAAGTGACAATGTATATCCAGTGTTTTTCCATCCAGCATAGTCATTAGCACTTATATTTCTTTGATTTGCCCAGTAAAGCTCCTCCAATGAAATCTCGAAACCTTCCTTTTTCCATGAAGCTGCGTCACGAGGATTAAGATTCCGCTGATTGCTCCAGTATATCTGTTCAAGTGAAAGTTTATATCCTGCATCATTCCACTCAGAGGCATTTTGTGGCTGGATATTTCTCTGGCTGACCCAGTATAATTGTTCGAGAGAAAGGTCGTACCCGGCATTTTTCCATAATGGATATTGGTCTGCCTGGATATTACGCTGACTGGTCCAATACAGTTCTTCAAGTGATAGTTCCTTGCCGGCTTTTTGCCATTGTATTGCATCTTGAGCATAGATATTTCTCTGTTGGGCATAAAACAAATTTTGTACTGAAAGGTCATATCCCGCTTTTTTCCAGTCTATCACGAAGTTCGCCGGGATATTGTGACTTGCGAGGTATATTAAATCCTCGACGCTGAATTTAAGGTCATTATCTACAAGTAATCGAACAGCTTTTGCGGTGAAATTGTGAGATGATAATTGTACCGCCTGTTTGATATTTAATTCTACTCCGCAGGAAGCATATTCTGATAATGTTTCGGCATTGACATTTCTCATTATAATAGCAATCAGAGCGTCAAGTGAAAGTTTCTGGTTAAATTCTTTCTCTACTATTTTGACGGTTTCTTCGTTATATTTTATTAAAACAGTTCCGAAGGCAGTGACATCTTTTTCGTAATCACCAGAACCGGTTCGTCCTGTAAATGTGACTTTACCAAAACTATTCTCGAAAACCATGTTTATCGGTTCGCCGTAGCTTTCCGATTCCTGCCAGATTGAATCTGGTATATTTTCTTCAATACGTATATAGTTCCATTTTGTAGTGTTTTCTGCGTTTTCGAGAATAAATGATAAATCTATGAATTTAAGAGATTGTTTCGAATCCCAACGGTTATATCTTACCCAGTTTCTTACTATCGATGTCGTCGATTCGGGTAAAGTTTTCAAGTCATCATTCTGTAAAGATATTTGAAGTGTCGCGATATCTCCGGAACTGTTGGTATAAATATATGAGCTTCTTTCATATCTGCATCCGGGCAGGATTAAACACATAGTGAGAATTGAGCACAAAGCAATCAATTTTATTTCTGCATATCGCTGCATTTTTTCTCCTTAACGGCAATCCTTAGTTTCTTTTATTTCTGTAACTGTTTATATATAATAGACGATTAATTGTATGAAAGGTTACAAAAAAAATCTCTTTGAACCGAAAAATCTTAAAATATGTCGTAAAGACAGCTTGGATTTAGTCCGGCTTGGATTGATTGTTGCATATCTACTCAGTCTGTGGTATAAAATGAAGCTTAACGTTGATTTGTTTACTATTTTAAATGTAGGATGGGTTTGAGCCCATGCGGTAAAATAATTTTATGGAAGTAGCAGAATTAAAGACATCAATAACGGAATTGTCGGCCCGGATGGAACAAATTCGGGACTGGCTTTGACTTGTCTAATAAAAAAGTCCAGATGGAGAAACTCCAGTCGCAAATCGCACAGGCAGGTTTTTGGGATAATCCTGATAACGCACAAAAAGTAGTATCTCAATTAAGCCTGTTAAAATCCATAGTCGAGCCCGCCGAAGACCTTAAGAGTGAAATTGATGACCTTAAGGAATTATTCGAGCTTGCGATGGATGAATCCGACCAGAATGAGCTTCGCCAACTCGAAGAACATTTAGTTAAAGTTGAAAAATTGTGTGACCAGATCGAGCTTACCGGCTTGCTTTCGAGACCCGAAGATACCAAGAACTGTTTCTTTGGTATCCACGCAGGTGCCGGCGGAACCGAAAGCTGCGACTGGGCGAGTATGCTCCTTAGAATGTACACACGCTATTTCGATGATAATAAATTCAAATATCAGGAAATGGATTTGGTACCGGGAGAAGAAGCGGGTATTCGTTCGATTGCACTTCGTGTGAGCGGCCCGTTTGCTTTCGGAAAACTATCGTGCGAGTCAGGTGTTCACAGGCTTGTGAGAATAAGTCCTTTCGACGCAAATAAGCGCAGGCACACGAGTTTTGTAGCGGTCGATTGTGTTCCGGAATTCGATGATGATATCGATATCGAAATTAATGATGATGATTTAAGAATTGACTTTTTTCGTGCCAGCGGCGCAGGCGGTCAGCACGTTAATAAAACAAGTTCAGCGGTCAGGATTACGCATTTGCCGACCGGTATTGTCGTACAATGCCAGAACGAACGAAGCCAGCATAAAAACAAAGCTCAGGCTATGAAATATTTACAAGCGAAACTTTACATGCTCGAACAAAAGAAGCGTGATGCGGAAATAGAAAAGCTTTATGGCAATAAAGGTGAAATAGCCTGGGGCAATCAGATACGAAGCTATGTTCTTCAGCCGTACCAGATGGTAAAGGACCACAGGACGGATTATCAGACAGGGAACGTCGAAGCCGTGCTTGATGGTGACATAGAAGGATTTATTGAGAGTTATCTGAAATATCGAGCGAAAATAAAACACGAAAAAAATAAGGATTGAGAAAAGGGTATAAAATGAAGGATATGATTAAAGTCGAATTGAAAACAAGAAAAGTTGATTTCAGTAATTTGAAAACAGATATTCTTGCTGTCGGATTATTTTCGGATGTCGAAAAACTTGACTCACTGAATTCCATGCTAAATAAACAACTCGGCGGTGCAATCGAAGACCTCCTGCAGATTGGTGATTTCAAGCCGAGGGAACGAACCTTTACAATAATTTACGGAAATGAAAAAGTCGGCGCAAAGAGAGTTATGCTCGTCGGCTTGGGCGAAAAAGAAAAAGTTACACTCGATACTATTCGAAAAGTATCTGCTGTAGTTGCGAAAAAAGCTGTGGATCTGAAAGCAAAAACTCTTAGTCTCGCGTTACATAACGCCCTTAATAAAAGGTTTGATTTGTCATCAGTCGGTCAGGTATGTGCCGAAGGCGCATATTATGGAAGCTATCGCTATGATGAATTTATAACCGAAGGTGACGACGGAAGACTTCCTTCTCTTAAAATCGAGCTGGTTGATTCTGATTCTGATAAAATTAAAAGCTTAAATAAAGGTCTTGCTATAGGTTCTGTTATAGGTGAAGCGCAATGCTATTCGAGAACAATCGCAAACAAGCCGGGCAATATTATTTATCCGGAAAAAATCGCTGGAATAGCGAAAGAGCTCGCACGTAAGTCAAAAAGCCTTACCTGTACAGTTTTTAATGATAAACAGTTAAAAGAAAAAGGTATGGGCGGCATAATGGCTGTTGGTTCAGGCTCGATTCATAAACCAGTATTTATTGTTTTGAAACATAAACCGACTTCTAAAAAAGCCAATTCTCTACCTACTGTCGCTATTGTCGGTAAAGCTATAACTTTCGATTCCGGTGGTTTAAGTATAAAACCGGCAGCGAGCATGGACGAGATGAAATTCGATAAATCAGGCGGAATAGTTATTCTTTCGACAATGAAAGCAATCGCTGAACTTGATTTGCCTCTGAATGTTTATGGTTTTATTCCTTCCGCGGAAAATCTTCCGAGCGGCTCAAGCTACAGGCCGGGTGACATTATTTCAACTTTCAGCGGAAAAACAGTAGAAGTTCAAAACACGGACGCCGAAGGACGAATAATTCTTTGTGATGCGCTTGCTTATGCTGCAAAGGAAAAATGCGATATCATAGTTGATATGGCGACTCTTACCGGAGCTTGTATGGTTGCTCTCGGAAAGTATATGGCCGGTCTCATGGGTAACGATGACGAACTCATGAAACAGATTCAGAAAGCCTCCGAGGAAAGCGGCGAAAAAGTCTGGCCTATGCCGAGCAGTGAAGAGTACCTCGAAGAAATGAAAAGCAAGATAGCTGATTTGAAAAATATCGGCAGCAAGTGGGGTGGAGCCTGCACAGCCGCGGCTTTCCTGAAACAATTTGTCGGCGAATCAAAATGGGCACACCTTGATGTCGCCGGTGTGGATTTAATTAGCGGTCCTGCGGATTACGCATCAGAAGGCTCAACCGGTTTCGGTGTACGATTGCTGATTGTGTTTCTTCAGAATTTTGCTAATAACAAATAAAAAATACGAAAACGTGTTGAGTAAAAAATGGTTACAAAAAGTAAAAAGATAGATACAGAGAGAATCGAAAAAGCAGTTCAGGAAATACTTCTTGCAGTCGGAGAAGATATTAATCGCGAAGGCCTGTTGCAGACGCCCCAGAGAGTCGCGAGAATGTATGAAGAATTGCTGGGTGGTATGAATGAGAATCCTGAACTGCATGTCAAAAGCGTTTTTACTGAAAATTACAGTGAGATAGTTTTATTGCGTGACATACCTTTTTACAGCGTATGTGAACACCATATGATGCCTTTTATCGGTTCAGCTCATATAGCATATATACCTTCCGGCTCGATACTCGGTGTAAGTAAGCTGGCACGTATTGTGGACTGTTTCGCAAGACGACTTCAAATACAGGAAAGGCTTACATGTCAGATAGCAGATTTCCTAATGGATAAAATCAATCCCGAAGGTGTATCTGTCGTACTTGAGGCGTCCCATAGCTGTATGACGATTCGTGGTATTAAAAAGCCGGGTTCAGTCATGGTGACATCTGCTCTTCGCGGTGTATTCATGACCGATCCTAAGAGTCGAAGTGAAGTTCTCAGCCTGATGCACAAAAAATAAAAAGTGGATTTTCCATGCACAAACTTGCAAGACAGGTTCGTTTTTCTGTTAATCCTTTTTTGAAGGAACAATCACTTGGCGCAAATTCTTTTGCATCGAAACCATCTGGTGAAGGGTTAGCGATTTTCTTCGAACTATCTATCGAACTTGTCAGTGAAGTTGACCGCTCTACAGGTTTTGTTGTTAATGTAACGGAAATTGACAGTAAGGTGCGTAAATGTGCCGTTCCTGTTTTTACAAGTGAGATACAGGAAAGCTATTCGAATGCAAAACACATAAGTTTTTTTTCTATCACAGAAATTCTGCATTTGGTGTGGAAGCGGCTTGAAGGAGAGTTCTTACCAGCGCAATTGAGTAGATTAAGTCTGAAATTGAATCCTTATCGTAAGGTAACTATATGTTCGGAGGAAATGGAAATGGTTTTTTTCAGTGAGAAATTCGAGTTCGCCGCTACACATAAACTCTGGAACAAAGATTTTACCGACGAACAAAACAAGAAAGTTTTTGGTAAATGCGCGAATCCGACTGGGCACGGTCATAATTATGTTATAGAAGTAACATTGAAAATGCCTGGTACGAGTAACGATTTTTATATAGGTGATTTTGAGCAGATTGTTGACAATGAGCTTATAAACTTAATCGACCATAAGAATCTGAATCTCGATATAGAATACTTTTCAGAGGTAACCGCAACGATTGAAAATATAGCGGTTTTTGCATGGAAAAAGCTCTTCAAAAAGTTTCCAAACCAATTGCTCCATTGTATAACAGTCTGGGAAACTGATAAGACCAGTTGTTCTTACTTCGGCGAAAAAGCAGTATCAATTTAATGTCCTGAAAAATGTGATACATAAACAAATATTGGATTATTTTATAGGTCTATAGAGAAACAGAAATAATTTCTAAAGTATTTTGGGGGAAGTTGAATCATTGTTTCTAAATGCACACTTACTAAAGCTATGTTCTTAATATGTCGATACTTATGAAATACTTAAGTGGTAAAAAATATATTGTTAAAAACTTGATTATAAAAAGAAATATTTCAATTGAATAACGAAGCTGTATTAGAAATTTTCATAAGCAGCCGACGGGGACGGAGTATAGACACTTTTTGGTTGACTAAAAGTCATTATTTTCTGACAATGCTTTTTTTAATATTGGAGTAAATATGAAAGCACTAATTACAGGCGGTGCGGGTTTTATCGGTTCTCACCTAACCGGCAAGCTGCTTGCAGAAGGCAACAAGGTCGCGGTTATCGATAATCTGAGCACAGGCAGTTTTGGAAATATAATTGGTTTCCGGGCAAATCCTGATTTTGCATTTATAGAAGGTGACATACGTCAAAAGGAACTGATAGAACCTCTGGTCGAGCAATGTGATGTTATTTTCCATCTCGCCGCCGCGGTCGGGGTCAAGTTGATAGCCGAAGACCCTGTTCATACAATAGAAACCAATATTGGCGGCACGGAGATAGTGCTTAACGCCGCAAATCAGTTCGGCAAAAAAATTCTGATTGCTTCGAGCAGCGAAGTATATGGTAAAAGCGACTCGGTTCCGTTCCGGGAAGAAGATGATATTGTTTTGGGAAGTACGAGTGTTTCGAGATGGTCCTATGCGTGCAGCAAAGCGATAGATGAATTTCTCGGTTTGGCATTTTATGAGCAATATGGATTGGGAGTTGTGATATGTCGTTTCTTCAATACTATCGGGCCGAGGCAGACCGGCCAATATGGAATGGTTGTTCCGAGATTTGTTCAAAGTGCTTTGAATAATGAACCGATCCAGATATGCGGCACAGGTAAACAGACTCGATGTTTTTCTTATGTAGGGGACCTGATTAACGCGATTACAAAATTGATGGATTGCGATAACGCAATGGGGAAAGTATATAATATTGGCTCGAATGAAGAAATTTCAATCGAGAAACTTGCTGATAAAATTATTTCGCTCACTGGAAGTAAAAGCAAAAAGCAGTTTGTTTCATACGAGCAGGCCTATGGAAGACCGATTGAAGATATGATGAGACGAGTGCCCTCGATTGAAAAAATAAAGAAAATTATCGACTGGAAGCCAGAAACAAGTTTGGATGAAATATTATTGAAGATAATCGAAAGCGAACGTAAGAAAAAGGAATTATTATGACAAAAGCATTCATAACCGGTATTACGGGACAGGATGGTTCTTATCTTGTCGAATTTCTGCTGAAGAAGGGATATGAAGTTTGGGGCCTGATTCGTCGAAGCTCAAGCTTTCATACCGGTAGAATTGATCATCTGTATAAAGACCCGCATGAGCAGCCAAAACTAAGGCTTGTTTACGGTGACCTGACAGATGGAAGTAATCTCTCAACTATAATAAATGACATCAAGCCGGACGAGATTTATAACCTTGGTGCGCAAAGTCACGTTCGCGTTAGTTTCGATATGCCGATATATACAGTAAATACCGATGCGCTCGGAACCTTGAGGCTTCTTGAAGCGATACGTTCATGCGGCAAAAAGGTAAAATTCTATCAGGCATCGAGCAGTGAAATGTACGGAAAAGTCGTTGAAACACCGCAAACGGAAAAAACTCCTTTTTATCCGAGAAGTCCTTATGCCTGTGCGAAAGTTTACAGCTACTGGCAAACCGTGAACTATCGTGAAGCTTATGATTTATTCGCCTGTAATGGAATTTTATTTAATCATGAGTCGCCCAGACGAGGCGAGACATTTGTTACCAGGAAAATAACGCGAGCTGCTGCACGAATCAAGCTTGGTTTGCAGGATAAATTATACCTTGGTAATCTTGACGCGAAGCGTGACTGGGGATTTGCCGGTGATTACATCGAAGCAATGTGGATGATGCTTCAGCAGGAAAAAGCTGACGATTATGTTATTTCCACAGGGGAAACTCATTCGGTAAAGGAGTTTCTCGAAGTAGTATTTAATTACCTTGATATGGACTGGCACGAGTTTGTGGAAATCGATGAGAGATATTTCAGGCCGACTGAAGTTGACCTTCTGCTCGGAGATTGTTCCAAAGCAAAGAAAATTCTGAAGTGGGAACCCAGGGTGACATTCGAGCAGCTTGCGAAAATGATGGCTGAAATTAGCAGAAAACGAAAAGGTTATAACTGAATACGAAAATAATCGAAAGTAAAGGATAAATATTACCAGATGAATTTCTTTAATAACAAACGAGTTGTAGTAACAGGTGGTGCAGGCTTTCTTGGAAGCTTTGTAATTGATGGATTAAAAAAACGAGGCTGCAAACACATTCTCGTGCCGAAAATAGAAGACTATGACCTCGTCAAAATAGACGATATTAATCGAATGTATGAGGATATGAATCCTGATATAGTGATTCACCTTGCCGCTGTTGTAGGAGGAATAGGTGCAAATCGCGAGCATCCGGGAGAGTTTTTCTATAAGAATCTTATGATGGGTGTTCAGCTTATCGAACAGGCGAGATTGAGAAACATCGAAAAGTTCGTAGCAATTGGCACTGTATGCGCCTATCCTAAATTTACACCTGTTCCATTCAGAGAAGAAGATATCTGGAATGGTTACCCTGAAGAAACTAATGCGCCATACGGCTTAGCGAAAAAAATGCTATTGGTTCAGTCGCAGGCTTACCGTGACGAGTATGGTTTTAATTCGATATTTCTTCTTCCTGTAAATCTATATGGACCGGGTGATAATTTCAAGCCCGAGAGCAGTCACGTGATACCTGCTTTGATAAAAAAGTGTATTGACGCGATTAATAACAAATCAAATTATATCGAGTGCTGGGGAACCGGCAGTGCGTCACGCGAATTTATCTACGCCGCAGACGCCGCAGAGGGCATTTTATTGGCAACAGAACATTATAACGGCTCTGAACCTGTGAATATCGGCGCCGGTTTTGAAATTTCGATTAAAGACCTTGTAGAAAAAATTGCAAAGCTTACAGGTTTTAAAGGTGAAATTCGCTGGGACAGTTCCAAGCCTGACGGCCAGCCCAGACGTATGCTCGATGTCACGAGAGCTAAAAAATATTTTGGTTTCGAAGCCAAAACATCTTTCGATGAAGGTCTCAAAGCAACGATAGACTGGTATCGAAAAAACAAAACTGCTTAAAATTTATCTTATATGATAAAGCGTATTTGCATTTTCATTCCTGTTTTTCTATGGAGTATTTCTACCTGTGGAATGGAGAATCTTGCGCTCAATAAAAGTTATACATTCACTCCGAAACCGAATTACCAGTTGTGTACTGATGATTCGGATATAAATCAACTTACCGATGGGAAAACATCTGGATGTAAATGGACACAGACAAGTACAGTTGGTTGGGTCAAATCCGAACCTTATGTAGAAATTGTAATTGACCTTGGTCAAAAATGTGTCGTTCGTGAAGTGGATATTCATTCCATAGGCGGCGGAGCGGCAACTGTAGAATTTCCTGAATTTATCGCTGTCTTATTAAGCGATTCAGGTAGCCAGTTCAGGTTTGCGCGAGTAGTTAGCAGCAGGGCACTTAAAGATATTCGCAGCAACTCGAATACTGGAATCCCGCAGGTGATGAGTATTAAAGATATTAACGCCGCAGGCAGATTCGTAAAGCTTATAACCAGACCTCAAGGTCGATCTGTTTTCATGGATGAAATTGAAGTCATGGGAGAGAAATATATCGAATTGAATCTGCGCGAAGATTTGGAAGTAGTTGAAAATGATAATAAGCTATTAAATGCTATAGAAAAACATTTACTAATTGAAGATAATATCGCAGAAATTCAAAAATATTCTGAGCAAAATAATTCTTTATCGAAGGTATTAACGACAAATCAATTGCTTGATGAGAATTACTTAAGAAAACAGAAAGCTCAAATTTACAAAAGGAAATATGAAAAACCATTTGTATGTATTCCTGCAAATCCAATGGAGATTGTTTTTGAAAAAGAAATATATCTTCATGAAAGCGCAAAAGAAATAAATATTCAAATGTGGCAGAACGAATACGAATCTGCGGCGTTTAATATTATCAATTGCTCAGAACAATCTATGATAATTAGTATTTCCATTTCACCTTTGATTGGTCGTGACGGCCGGACAATAGATAGCAGTAAATCAATCACAATCAGGCGTGCACAATATGTGATTGCAAGTCAGATAGGTTCAATAGCTGATGCTTTAATTTTGCTGAGTTCACGTTCTATTGAAATCCAGCCTGGAGAATTGGTACAAATCTGGCTTACGATTCATAATTCTGAATTATCGGCAGGAGATTACAATGCAAAAATCGCTGTATCGGGAACATTGGGAATTGCAGAAAAAATAAATATGGAAACTATTCCGATTAATTTGAAAATCCATGAAAACAGATTTCCTGATAAACCTGTACTCAATACTTGTGTCTGGGATTATTATCAGGCAGCTTCTGAAGAAGAAATGGCGAAAGACCTTAGCGAGCATTATATTAACGTTTGCGTTGTCCCTGCACAAAAATTGCCTTTTTTGAAATTTTCTTCTGATAAGCCCGGCGTAACAAGAAAACCAGATTATTCCAAATTGGACGAAACAATAAAACTGCATCAATATGCCAGGACTTTTTTGCTTGGAATGAGTTTCAGTATCGCGGAAAAAGATTATGGCAGATTCGGTGACGTAAAATGGATGAATGATGATTGGAAAAAGGTATTTTCTTCATGGCTTAAGGATTTGGTTTCGCATTTGAAAGAATCAGGTATTGGTTACGATAAGTTTGTGTTATATCCATTCGATGAAAGTATCGGAGATGATTATTATGAATTGGCGCAATTGATAAAATCTATCGATCCAGAGATAAGGTTGTATGCCAATTCTTTTGGAAAAGGTCCTGATGAATTCATGCGTTTTCGAGATATTATCGATATATGGTGTTTGCAGGACAGTCACATTGTTAAGCATCCGGACTGGTTTGAAAAAATAAATAGCTTCGGCAAACAGGTATGGACCTATGAATGCCTCGAACCAATGAAAGCTCAGAAGCCGTATTGGTATTATCGTTTGTTATCCTGGCGAGCATTTCAAAGAGGTCAAAACGGTGCAGGTTTCTGGATTTATTATTATGGTCTCGGATTCGAGCCTGGCGCAGTTCCTTGGGATGACACGTTAAGACCTCAGGGATTTTCAGGTGTCGTCTATGGAACAAAAACTTCAGATAACATTGATTATAAAGAAAGTATAATTCCATCACGCAGATGGGAAGCATGGCGGGAAGGCGTTGAGGATTATCAGTATTTGTATGAATTGCAGCAGGCTATAAATAAAATAAAAGTTAAAGATGCCGGGAAAGCCAAGCAGGCTCAGATGATTCTCGATAGCCTGGTTGATAGAGTTGTAAATAATCCTGATAATAGCAATATCGTTTATGAAGCGAGAGAAATCCTGACTGATACCTTGCAGAAATTATCGCATTAAAAAAAATGTCACTTCGTAAAAAAGTTATTTTGAATGCAGGCTCGAACTGGATGAGCCAGTTTATAAACGCTGTAATTGTAATTGTATTCATTCGAATAATTCCAAGAAGCATCGGATGGGAAAGCTATGGTGTCTGGGCATTGCTTTCGACCGGCTTGAGATATCCTATGATTCTGGAAAATGCTTTCTCGCTTTCGACCAATCGTTTTGTGGCATATTATCATAATGACAAGGAACAGTTAAACAGGTATGTATCCGCTTCCTTTTTAATTCTATTGATACTTGCTGTTTTTACAGTAATAATTTCGGTAATTCTGTCGTTTTATGTGACCGGCTTTTTTAAGGCCATTCCCCAAAATCTTGCATACGAAGCGCAAATAACATGTATTCTTGTTGGTGTGACATTATCTTTGAAAATATTGGAATCAACTTTCAGCGGCGCATTGATGGGTTATCAATATCATACACGTTATAATTCTATTGCCGGCGTGACAAACATAATCAGAATGGTTCTTACCATTGTTATGCTCAGGTTCTGGAACAATATGATTTCGGTACAGATTGCATTCGTGATTTCGGCTTTGTTGTCGTTAATTTCAATAATAACAATAACAATGATATCGATACCATCTTTCAAAATTAATTTATTCAGCGTTCACAAACAATCTGTATATGAGTTATTTCGATATACCGGTCATACAACGGCACGTTCCGGCAGTCTAATATTTATGTACAGTACGTTAGCTTTAATAATTGGAAAGGTCGGTACCGCTGAAAATATTTCTGTATATGATGTCGCGTCCAGAATCAGCGGCTTTGTGAACGGGCTTCTCGCCGGGGCGCATAATGTGTTTTTACCCGCGGTAACTAATCTTTTCGCAAACAATAAAACAGATAAAATAAAAGCCGTTATTAAAAAAGGAACACATATAAGTTCTGTAATAACATGCGCAATTCAAATAATTGTTTTTATTTATGCAGAAGCTATATTGAAATCTCTTCTCAAGGAAATGTTTATTCCTGAAATGGTTTTGATTACAAGGATTATGATGTTATCTGTTATTCCTCGTGGCTTTTTCGGAATATGGATTCCGTCGCTGGCGGGAATGGGGCATCTTAGAGAAATGACAATAGCTGCGATTTCCACAGTTATTGGTGCCATAGCTTTGGAAGTTGTTTTTCTTAAAGTTCTGGTTAGTATTCCTATGGCACCGGCTTTATCGCAAATGATCGCTTTGTGGGCTTATATGGGAATTTGGCTGCCTTTCTACGGGTTGTATAAAATTGGAATCAAGCCGCTTGAGTATTTCAAAAGCAGTTTTCTTGCTCCTTTATCTGCATCTGTGGTTTCAGTTATTCTATTGAGATTGTTAAATTATTTAGTTCCGGGAGACATTCACTGGATAATTATGTTTTTAATTTCGAGTGCAATTATATTTATATGTTTTGGAGTAATCTCATTACATTCTGAAACTATGGAAATATACAATCTTGTAAAAAGGAAACTGAGTACAGCGGGCTAAACGAAATATGAATGTTCTTGTTATAAATCAATGTTCGACAAATAAAGGTGACAGGGCGGTTTTGTACTATGTTCTAAGTGCATTAAAAGCGGAAGGTGTAGATAATGTTACCGTTTCCGCGAGTAATCCTCAATACTGGAATGAAAGACCTGATTTTCCTGGTATTAATGTGCGGGTAATACCCTGGGGCTGGAACGTTTCTCGAAAGAAAAATGTAAATGTACTAAAAAAGGTATTTCATTTGTTCATGAAGGTAAAACTTCCACGATTGATTAATTATCCTTTGGTACGAAATGCTTTAATCGAGGGTAAATGTCCCTGGTATTTACGATTCCTTGTAAATAAAGAATATCTCGAAGCTTTGCAAAAAGCGGATATTGTAATCAGTACAGGGGGACATCATCTTACGACTATTATCGCTGGTAATATCAGGACGCCTCAGATTTTTGATATGGCGATTGCTTTACTTTATAATAAACCTCTTTTACTTTGGTCTCAATCTATTGGTACGTTTAAATTTATGTCACCATCGAGCAAACCAATGATTCAGAAAATACTTTCGAATTCAGAACAAATATTTATTCGTGACGAAGCATCTATAGAAGAAATTGAGAAACTGGATGTTTCTACGAAGCATGTTAAAAAAACACGGGAATCTGTATTTGGTCTCTACGATGTTGTAAAATCACGTATTGCTCCGAGTAAAAGAAAACCGATAATTGGAGTTTCCGTATGGACAGGCAACAAGCAGAATCCAAAAGCATGGGAAGATTATATTCGATGTTTTGCGGATTTAATGAATTATGCGATTGATATCGGAGGTTACAGGGAAATTCGTTTCTTCCCAATGGAGTTGCAGGGTTCCGACAGGTATTGTATTGAAGACATTATCAAGCTTGTCCATAAAAAAGAATTATGTAAGATTATTGAAGATTTTCCGGGAACCGAAGAGCATATCAATTTAATTTCGCAATGCAGAATGTATGTTGGCCATAAAACTCACTCGCAGATTTTTTCTCTGGCAGCAGGTACACCGTTATTGGCAATTGCTTACCATAAGAAAACAGAAGATTTTATGGCTCAGTTTGGTCTTGAGAAATACTGTATTGTTGATACGGAACTTAGTTCGGAGAAGCTAATCGAGATATTTAGCCGAATTAATGAAAATCTTGATGATATAAGCGAAAGAGAGCAGAACAAAGCTTTCGATATGTATGAAAAAGTTAAAAGCGATTTCATCAAAATGATTCGAGATTATAGGAACTAAATAGGAAAACTGAATTTTCGTGTGTTTTGACCTGTAACCGTTACCTGTATTTTCCGATACTGATTTAGAATGTTTTATAGAATAATTGTTTTCGGACGTTTGTTTTAAGTAAATTTATGGCGACATTCATAGCGATATTATGTGCTGTAACCATTGTCTTATGCCTGCCTTTGATAATATGGCGGCCAAAATGGGTGTTTTACACTTTCCTGGTTTGTGCCGTATTCAATAGCATGCTTGCAGGTTATGTAAATCAGGCTGGAAATCTTGGTTTGCCCGCGACATGGGGACCTGCTGATTTTCTTGCAATGATGACACTATTAGCCGCGTTTTTCATACCGGATGAGTCGCAGTTCCGTTCCGGGCTGATAAAAAAGTGCATTATAATTCTTTCAATTTTAAGTGTTATATCTTTAGTACAGGGCTTTTTAATGTATCCTCGTGAAGCTCTGACAAATTCGAGAGTAGTCCATTTCGTTGCGGCTGCAATTTTCGCTTTCAGATATTTTACAGACTATAAGCGCGTGAAGGGACTCTTGAAATTCAGTGTTGTAATTATTTTTATAATGTTTGCTTTTCATCTTCTTATTCGTATTGGAATTTACAGTGCGCCAATTAATGAGGCAGAAAGAATCGTCGAAGCGGGCGGCCTCGTTGGCGATAGAGGTACAAACGCACTTATTCCGATGCTCTATCTCGTTATGGTAAGTCTTGCAATAGGACGAATTGTAAGTAAAAATGGTTATCTTTTTATTTCAATCTTTATGCTGCTTGTCGGTCTGGGCGGAATAGTATTGAGCGAAACAAGATCGACTTACGGTGCGGTAGCGGTTCTTGTTATATCTGCCTTGATATTTATACGAGCGAGAATCAAAAATACAGTTATCTTTACAGCCGTCGGTATGTTCGTAATTGTTGGTGCTTTCGCAACAGGATTCGATTTTCTCGCGAGATTTCGTACTGATTACGGTAGGGGAGACTACGCTGCCCCGAATTTCTATGAGCTCAAAAATAGCTGGCGAGGAATGGAATATGAAACTATTCAATCAAGTTATAAAAACGCTCCATATTTGCTTGTCACGGGCAGAGGGATTGGTGCAATGCATCCTGCGCCAAACGGGCCGCAGGAACTTGTTGCATTTTATCACTCAGAATATCTTGGATGGCTCGACAGGTGCGGCTTGATTGGTTTATTGGCGGCAATGTTTCTTTTTACTGCTTCTTTGTTTAGAAGTTTTGCTTTGGCAAGAAGTGAAATTCCTTTCCTGCAATATCTTGGTACGACTTTCTTTTTACTTACAATAGCGCTTGCGGCTGATGGAGTCTTTCATCCTGTTTATTCGCATTATCGAGCAGCGGCTCTTTTGGTTAGTTATGTTGCAATAACAGCGAACTGGCGTGACATTTATTCAAGTCTTGCTCAGGAAGAGCAGTTATATATAGAAGTGCCTTATTTGGAATTCGAAGAAGAATGCGAATCAGATTTGAGTATCCCACAGGTAACTTCCTGACAATTCATTTACAGAATCAAACGAAATAATAAAATGCGTATCCTGATTGTCGATCATTCCGGTAAAAGCGGTATGTACAGTTATACTGATGCTCTATGCAATGGCCTGGCTAAAAATGGTGAAGATGTCACTGTACTTACCAGTACTGCATGGCCTCAAGTCGAAAGACAATATAAAGTCGAAAGACTGTTTTCGGAATTGAATCGAAAGCAGTGCGGATTTACACGATTACATTGGGCTTTGGACAGGTTAATAAGGAGCTTGACCAATATTTCGGGACGTAATAAATACGCTCTTGCAAATGATTTCGATGTAGTTCACATTATGGGTGCAGGCTTGCCTTTGCTCGACCAGTATCTCCTGAAGCCTGTTGCGAAGAAATTACCTGTAGTACTTACTATTCATGATGTAATGTCACACTATGAGCGATTTGTCAGTAAAGATTCCTTTATGCGAAAAAATCTGAAAATTCCTCATCGTTTGATAGTTCATTTCGAAAAAGGGAAGGAGTTATTGATTAACCAATGGAAAATAGACGGTGACAAAATCGATGTAATACCTCATGGGATTATACCTGTTCAAAACAAGTATTCGTTATCAGAAGCACGCCGCAAATTAGATTTGCCTGAAAACAGGAAAATATTGCTGTTCTTCGGTAGTATAAGACCAAACAAAGGCCTTGATGTTTTGCTTAAATCCATGAAGGAAATTATCAGATTTAATCCCGATGTATTGCTTGTTATAGCTGGAGCTTTACCTCGCGGAATTAGTTTAAAACCTTATGAAGATATAATTGAAAAACTGAATCTGCCGGAACATGTTAAAACATTTGTAGAATTTATCCCGGATGAAGATGTAGATTATTACTTTGCCGCCAGTGATTT
>CAZMPL010000015.1:0-22959 GCA_964567805.1 uncultured Pirellulales bacterium
TGCAACTGGAACACAAAACCAATGTCACGATTCCGAATTTCCGCGAGTTTATTGTCATCCAGTTCCGCGAGATTCTTTCCATCAAGAATAACCTTGCCATCAGTCGGTCGATCCAGAGCACCTATAATGTTCAGGAGAGTGCTTTTGCCGCTGCCGGATGGACCCACAATTACAAGGGAGCTGCCAGTTTCAACTTTAAGATTAATATCTTTTAAGACGGCAACGGAACCTGTTTCAACAGGTGATTCGAAACTCTTTGTTACATCAACAAGTTCAAGCATATTTAGTCTCCCCGCTTCTTTCGTATTATACGCTCATATATTTCAATCAGTTCGCGGGCATTTTTTTCTACATTAAGAGTTTCTATGACAGCGTTTCTTCCTTGTTGACCGAGTGTATGCGCATAATCCGGATTGAGTAATAGCGGCTCCATTGCTTTTGCCAATGATTGCGCGTTGTTTCCATTATACAAGACACCCCCGCCGGTTAATTCTATCAGTTCAGGGAAAACACCTATCGCAGGTTCCACTACAGGTACTCCAGAAGCAAGAGCTTCAAGAACATACAAACCATATGCTACAGGTGACTTTTCGGGAACAGATAAGACCGAAAGTGAGTGCAGGAATTTATATTTTGCTTCTTTACTGAAATCCGATAAGAATTCTACATCATTTATTATTCCTGCGCTACTCAAACGGTTCCTGAGAGATTCAATAAAAGGTGCATCGTCACCTCTTGCTCCGCCGGAAATAAGAAGCTTTGCATTTTTCAACTTTTCATTTTTTTTCAATATAATGAAAGCATCCACTAAAGTATCAAGGCCTCTTTCGGGGCATGACCTGGATAGATAGCCTATAGTTGGAATTTTACGAGGTTTATCCCTGTGAGAATATCCATCAAGAGAAATACCCATACGCACAACCTCAAGCAATTTCTGATCGAGTGACAACCTGTCTTTCATTACATCGGAGTAATATTTACTTACAGAAATAAACAAGTCGATTTCTTTCGCAAGTTCGGTAATAATATCCCATGACTGTTTTGCATAAGGTTCACCCAATCCATCGATAAAACCGTCTTCATCCTGAAGAAGACATAAAACAGGAACACCAAGTCTTTCTTTTATCGGTTTCACCAATCCTATTAACAGAACATTCGAGAGAGTGACAATATCAGGCCTGTTCTCTTCCTGTGCGAGCCAATCAACGAGCCGATTTAATTCCTTAACCTGTCTGCCGTGATTTCCTTTGAGCATGGAAATTGTTGTTTCAGCAAGGTCTTTTGCGCTTGTCATACCAGCTTTGCGGCCGGCCCAATGAAGAAGTTTAGGATTGTCAAAAAGTTTATCAAGCCATCGTGGAGTCTTTTGGAATATCGATAGCTTCTGCTGAAGGTAAACATTTATCCCGCCGAAAAAAATCGGGCAGCTTGGCGGTAAATCTTTTTCATCTGCATTTATAGGTAAATACATTGGCAAGAGTATAATTTCGTGCTCCATTTTCTGCATTGCTTTGACTAAAGCAATGTCCCGCTGACAATTTTCGCAATAAAAAGTGTCGCCGGAACTTGGTGTAATATGAGCTATTTTCATAATAAATTATTTTGTCCCAAAAGCATAAACATAACCATCATCGCAACCTATAACGACCATTCCCTGAGCTACGGCCGGCGATGAAGTAATCCCCTGACCGATTTCATAGGACCAGACCTTGGTACCGTCAGAAAGTTTTATCATATAGATATTTCCATCTGCCGAGCCTACAATTGCTTTATCGCCGCATATAACGGGTGAGCTGTCAATTTCACCTAATGCCGAAAAAGTCCAGATTTTCTTTCCATCATTACGATTAATGCAGTGCAACTGTTCATCTCGGCTGCCAACTATTATTCTATCTTCACCAATCGCGGGCGAGGAGAAAAAAGGAGAATCGCTTTCCTTATATTCCCAAAGAATTTTATCTGATTTTATATCAGCCTTGAGAAATATATTATCATAATTACCTACATATACCTGCCCATCCAGTATCGCTGCGGAAGCGGCTATATAAGAACCCCCATCTATTTTTCCAGTTTGCTTGCCGTCTGTTAACGAAATAACATGAATTACTTCGTCACAACCTCCAAAAACCGCATGATCCCCTTCAATTGCCGGAGAGCCGTTGATATAGTTTTCTGATTCATATTTCCAAACGAGTTTGCCATCCTTTGAATTGACACAATGCAGGAAATTATCATAGCTGCCGACAATAATCCAAACATTTTTACCATCAGGTGAATATGTCCAGTTTGCGGCTCCGAGAATCTGGCCGTCGGTTTCGTATTTCCATTTGAAGTCACCTGTGTTTGAATCAACCGCATATAAAAAACCACCAGAAGAACCTGCATAAACCATCCCATTAATACATAATGGCGAAGCTTCAACTGTATCATCGGTTTTATATTCCCATTTTTTCTGTCCGGTATGTAAATCTATCGCATAGATATTTTTATCATTGGAGCCGATATAGACAATATTATTATCTATAACAGGTGAAGATTTTATACTCTTATCTGTTTTGAATCTCCATAGCAATTCAAGTGAATCTGGCAATTGCCCTTCTGCCCTGCCGAGAAGACCCTGTGAGCCTCGAAACATGGACCAGGTATTATCGTTATGCATATTGAGTATTGCATTCTGTGTTCCTTTCGACTCAGAACTCCGAACACTGAACTTAATATGAAATATCACTGCTAAAGCAATTATTGCTGCTATGGCAGATAAAAACAAAATAACCTTCCTTGTATTTTTCATAAATACAATAATAACCGATTATTCTTTACCGGGCAATAAAATGCCTGAATTTTCAATCTAAAAGATTCTTGAGGAATGAAATTGAATTGCGGCAAAAATTAATTTTAATTTTTCGCGTATTGTGTTCTTGCTTCAGAGATTAGTTTAAGCATCTGGTCGGCCTGCGATTGAATTTGCGGGTCGGGATTAGTTACTCGAGAATTCCATTTGGCGTATTCTTTATTGAGATGCGCACGAGCTTTTTCATATGTCATATCAGAAGTAAGACCAAGAAGAGTTTCGATATCCATCGTTTCATGCATATCGATGGGGATTATTTTTTCCATCATAAGTCTGAACTTGTTTTTATCCAGTTCGAGCCAGTTTACAACATCCTTGATAATTTTTAATTCCTGTTCCGGAACAGAACCGCTAATTTTAACCGCGGTCAGACACAGTTCAATAATATCATACCTGTTGGAAGCAGGAAGGATTTCAACAATTTCTGTACAAATATCGAATACATTCAGTACATTACCATTTTTGAAAAAAGTTACAGTCTCATTAAGTGCGTCTTCAAGTTTTTCCAGGTCACTATCAGAAGTCTGGTAAGTATTGATATTTTCTCTCGCCCAATTCTTTACGAACTCAACTTCGTCGTCTATCAAATTACCGTCGGCGGAGATTATAGAAAACGCCAACGCAACTGATAGAGTTTTCGAGCGTTTAAGATTTTCCTGCAAATCTATATATCCGAAGTAATGATTCTCATGCTCATAAACACATTCAGAAGAAGCGAGTTCCCTGTTGGTTTCGGCAGATAATATCGATAGTCTGAATTTCAACTTTCTTTTGCCGATACGAGGTAAAAGAATCCAGTCCAGACGCAGTTTGGCGACACTTGTCCATTCAGAAAGAACGGTGACTTTATTCGGTAATGTGCCGAGTTCCGAAATGACATTGATATTCTGCGAATCAGAAAATTGCCATTGTTTTACTTTAGCCTGTACAGGCTGCTCTTTCTGCAGGCCGTCTGTAATATCTGATATATTAACTTTTAAGACGGCTTTATGTCTGTCACTCGGAGTATTTATCGTACCGCATATCTCAACGGCAAAAGCGTCACACATCTCATTGCCATCTCTATGAATTGTCGTATTAATTCTGGAATTCAGCAAATCCAAATTAATCGCATTACGATTTAGATAAGGAATCTTTGTTTTTTGTGTAAGATTCAGTACAACTGATTTTAGATTATTTATATATGCAAATGCTTTATTCTGATTCATTCCTTTAATATTAAAGGAAAAGAATAATGCAATTGCTGTTATTACTAAAATTAAAACCAGTATGATACCCATCTTGTTTCCTGAGACCGTCTCAAACAAACTATTTTACATTAGCACTGCTAACTTTATTACTATCATCTTTTACCTGCTCTTCATACATCTGGCCGCTATTATTAAGCCCGAGAGCGACTTCAAGAGTTCTTCCCGATTCGACATCCTCGAATTTACAATGCATTCTCTGATTCAAATCATAACTGTATGTCACTTTGATAGGACATTCGGCGGGTCTGTCACCGGGAAGTTCGAATTTGTGAGTAGCAATTTTATTGACGTACTCGACAGCCATATCTTCACCTTGAGTGATTGTAATTTCAACCGCGTTTTGCCCTTTCGTTACAGTATAGAAAGTTTGTGTAGCTTCGCAAGGAAGAGGAGTATTTTTACTGAGAATAATCTTGTTTTGAATGACTCGTTTTCCTGTTTCCTTGTTAAACGGTGCACAGATAGTTCCATAACTATGATTGCAGACATCGACCAGGTTTATATCCTTTAAGCCGCTTGCAATTCCGGCGGGTATTTCCTCAGGTCTTTCTCTCATCATGATAAGACCTGCATGCAGAGCCGCACCAAGTGCAACACATTCATCGACGTTAACAGATGTTTCAGGTGCAAATCCGAAAAGCTTCGTCAATCTTTCCTGAACTACCGGCATACGCGTGCTACCACCGACCAACAATACGACATTTATATCTTCAGGTTTCAGATGCGCTTCTTCAAGTGCTATTTCAACCAGAATATCTGTTCGTTCCATTAATGACGCAATAGCTTCATCGAACATTTGTCGAGAAATTTCGATTTTCACACTACCCTCTTTGCCATAGAGCATTTTCTTTGCTACATCTCTACGCGAAAGTGTTTTCTTGATATCTTCTGCTTCATCTTCATATTTCGCGCGGTCTTCTTCTGAACAAATTAATTCCGCGTTAAATTTTTCTTTATAACTTTTTTCGAGTATTTCGAGAAGTTTACCGTCAAAGTCGATACCGCCAAGAGCATGGTCACCCTGAGAACAGATAATATCCATCTGATGTCCCTTGACATTCATAATAGTAACATCGAAGGTACCACCACCAAGATCGTAAACGAGCACTTTTCCAGTAACCTTTCGAGTAGTCGCATAATACAGCGCAGATGCTACAGGTTCGTTTACAATACCAATAACATTCAAACCCGCCAGCTTACCCGCGTCCATAGTTGCTTTTCTTCGAACTTCATCGAAATGAGCCGGAACGGAAATAACCGCATCTTTTATTTCACCGTGATCAACAGAGCAATCCTGTTTAAGCCTTTTCAGTATAAGGCTTGACAACTCGACAGGTGTCCAGTCTTTTCCATCTATCGTCTTACGATATCCAGAATCACCCATGTGCCTTTTTATCCAGCGAACAGCTCTCTGCGCATTAAGATGACGTGAATTTATAGCTTCTATACCAATTCGAATCAAATTGGAATCTTCTTCATCGAAGAAAATAGCAGACGGCATAATTCTTTCACCATCGGCGTTCGGAATAATTTCCGGTTTACCAATAGTATTCAGAACAGCTAATGCAGAAAAAGTCGTACCAAGATCTATTCCTACTATGTTGCCCATTATAATATATCTCCAAAATCATTTACTAAATCCTACGTAAGTCATTTGCTACTTTATTAAGCATATATTCTGACTTGAGCCGGACGTACAATTTTCACATTATTATCATCAATATAAAACTGATAACCTGGTTTCAATACTTTTTCGATTTTCCCTTTTTTATTCGGGTCATCGCTAAGAGTTTTTTCTTTTATCGCTTCAGCAATCTTTTCCTGACCGCGATAATATGTATTTACTTTAGGCTCGAACTGTTCTATGCCGCTTGATTCGAGCGCAAAAACCAACTCGTCTTTAACTTCATCAAGATGAGTTACCTGGGCATCTTCCTCTGTTAGCTGCTCGATACGTTTCTCAATATTATCGATACAACGGATAATCCTAAGGCAAAATGTTTTTATGATAGTCCAGTCGTAACCATCCTGAAGCTTCTCTAACCTGTTCTGCTGATTAGCGGCGTATTCACGAATCGCCGAAACCTGCTGAGTAAGATCCTTTAGTGTATTATCGATATGATTTGTCTTACCATTCGCATTAACTAAATCGATATTCTGATTTATGACCGTTTGATTTTCTGCAACACTTTCAGAAGTTATTTTTTCGCTTTCCACAGGTTTTTGCGTAGCATCATCTACATTAATAACCGGATTGCTATCAACGTTCTCCTTGACAGGCTCAGATTTCTCATTTTCATCAACTATCAGATTTTTTGCGGGAATACGTTTTCTTTGTCGAAGTCTTGGTTTTTGCTCGGTACCAAATGAACCCGCATGCTGCCAACCAGAATTCACAAGAACATTTGAAATATCCTTAAAATGCTCTTCTTCAATTTGATTTTCATTTTTATTCGAAACAGAATTTTCGTTCTGAACATTGTCCTCTTTGTCTTCGCTGGTAATATTTTTATCCTGTTTATTTTTATTAAATATCGCACTTTTTAATTTAGAAAGAATTTTTATAATAAATCTTGCGAAACCAAATAAAATAATCGATCCTGCGAGTAATCCCCCGGAAGCTGCACAAGCAATGGAAATATTATATACAAACTCTTTCTGTTCCTTTTGCTTTTTATATTCTTCCACCTTAGCCTGCCAGTTCAGACCATAGAACTCTTCTGCAAAAGGATAAGTAGTTGTTTCTCCTGCTGCCAATTTGTCCATATCAGCCATTAATCGTTCCTGCTGCTCCTGTACAATTTGTTCAGGTGACTTATTGGCTTTCAAATCCAGACCAGAAGGCAATTCTGTACGGTCTTCTATAGGCTGGAGCATCCATTCTTCATATCGTTTTACATATTCAGTAGTTTCTGAGCCGTACTTTTGCTTATATTCCTGTGTCTGTTGCTCCAGAACTTTACGTTCGGAAACAACCCACCAGAACATACCGCCGCCGATGCAGAATAAAAACAAACCGATAATTAAAGATTTTATATGCATAATCTTTTTCTTCTATTATTAACTACTTAATACAACAGTCTTATTCAATATACTTTATTTTGAACCATAATTTTCAGAAAAATCTTCGTTCTCTGTTGTTCCATAAACCTGAGTAACTCTAAGAACTTCCTCGATTGTTGTAAGCCCCTGTTTAATTTTGAATATTCCATCATCAAACATGCTTTTGCTGCCGCTTTCATGGAATGCGCGTCTCATATTATTAATAGAGGAATCCTTATTAATCATATCCCTGAACGGCTCATCAATGATTAACAATTCATAAATACCAACTCGTCCGACATACCCGGAATTCCTGCACTGGTCGCAACCTGCACCATGGAAAAGCTGGTCAGGACTGATTCCCGCTCTTTCAATATGTTTCTTTATATTATCAGTAATAACATATTGCTCTTTACACTTCGGACAAATCTTTCTAACAAGTCTCTGTGCAAGAATCGCGTTCAAAGAAGCCGCGATTAAATACGGATCAATTCCGATATCGACCATTCTGGTAATACTGCTCGGCGCGTCGTTTGTGTGGAGAGTAGAAAGAACAAGGTGACCTGTCAATGCCGCCTGAACCGCGATACGCGCGGTTTCATTATCTCGAATTTCTCCAATCATTATTACATCAGGGTCCTGACGTAAAAGACTTCTGAGCGCTGCAGCAAAGGTAAGACCTATTTTTTCGTTGGCCTGAACCTGGTTACAAAAACCGAGTTCATATTCGACCGGGTCTTCCACCGTTGAAATATTCAGTGTATCACCATCCATTTGAGCTAACGCAGAATACAATGTCGTACTTTTACCTGAACCGGTAGGACCTGTAACGAGCATAATACCATTAGGAGCTTTTATCTGTTCATCAAACAGTTTCTCAACATCCGATTCCATACCAAGCTGTTCAAGACCACGCAAAATTGATTTACTGTCCAAAACACGAATAACGACCTTTTCGCCGTGATTTGTCGGTAAAGTCGAAACACGAAGATCAATCGCTCTTCCACCTATAGATACTTTTATTTTACCATCCTGCGGCAGACGTCTTTCTGAAATATCGAGTTTGGCCATAATCTTTACTCTGGAGACAATAGCCGGGTGCATGGTTATTGGTGATTGCATTGCTTCGAAAAGAATACCGTCGATACGGTATCTTGTTTTCATGATTGTCTCTTTTGGTTCGATATGAATATCACTGACACCTTCACGAACAGCGTTGCTGATTAGATAATTCACAAATTTAATAATCGGCGATTGTCCCGCCATTTTTTCAAGGTCTTCGGATACCTCATTATTATCCTGCATAACCTCTACATCTGTCATATCGCTAATAAGTTCGTCAAGATTATAATCTACATCATTATGAAGTGACTGGCAAACCTGGTCAATCGCTTCATCAAGACAAACAACGGTTTCAATTTCCTTATTAGTCTGTCTTTTTACATCCTCGATAACGAATAAGTCACCGGGATGACTTGTTGCAACAAGAAGTTTTTCATCTCTGAAACCGATGGGCATAATTCGATTATTTTTTATATACTCCGGATCGAGTTTACGAAAAGCCTCTTTATCAATCTTTTCAACTTCAATCTGGAAAAATTCCATGTGGTATAAATTAGCGCGTGCTAAAGAAATATCCGGTTCTTTCGCGAAACCTTTTTCCGTGATTATTTTCAGAACATCCTGATTCGTTTGTTCGTGAATCAGTCTGATCTCCGAAAGCTGACTCTCGGTTATTCTTTCCATCTCCTGCAAAACATCGGCAATATCCCTTACATGAACTGTTGAATCCTGCTCAGGAGAATATAGATGGGAAAGTCCGCAAATCTCTTCAAGACCGTCATTTTCTGAATCCGCCAAAGACGGATCAACGAGATTCAGCCCATTCGGCTCATCTTTTGTTTTAAATCCAAAAATTCGTGCCATAACATCTAAAATATAAGTAATAGCATACAGGAACAGCAAATAGCCAATTTCAGGCAAAATATCTCATGTAATACATGCTTTCTTGTCCTATAACCTATTCTTATCTTTTATCCCCTAAATCCTATCCGTTAGATATAGTTTCTATCGGACCTGAAAACAGTCCGATACAATAATAAACGTACTAACCGCTTACGAAAGAAAATATCGGGGAATTTATGTACCGACTTGACTTGTTTTTTCAGGAAATATCCGTAGATTTTGAATTGCAAAAAAGATTATAAGAACAAAAAATCCAAGTGTTACAAAGCATCTTTGAAGTATATCATGCAGGCCTCATTGTTTTAGACGCCAGGTTACATCCATAGAAAGCGGACTTTTTCAACAGCCTCTCTGTCCATATTTTTATATCAAATCGTTTGGGAAAAGTTCGTCGGCGATTTCTTCGCCTACCTGATTTGTATAATATTGTTTGTATGCTTTTCTTCCCTGTGTCTGAAATTTGTCGATTGATGTAAAAACGCCGCTCTTGATAAGAACCAAAATTAAAAAACAAGCGGCAATATTCATTGACGGCTGGAAACACCAAATCAGTTTCTGGGAAAGTTTAGGTTCAGGTTTCGCGACTTTCAGTTTCTGTGCTTTGGGAACCTCACGAAGACTGTGTTTGAGTACGTTAATAGTTTGAGTATTTGCGTGCATTAATAAATCGAGACTATGCGACTGTGACTTAAGAAAAGATAAAGCCATGTTGACTCTGCCGATAGCGGCCAGACGACGCTGGCATCGTGGGCAATGTGCTATATGATTTTGAATCCATGGTGACTCAGGAGAAAAATGAATACCCAGAAAAGAAACAAATCCCTGTCTTACATTCTTACATCTATTTTGTTTTTCTATCTTCAACCGTACCATGATCATTCTTCTTTCGACATCCAAACTGCTAACAACTGGATTGCTTTACATCTATAAACTCTCGCCGTCCCTTTGGATATTTTCAAAACCGAGCTGATTTGAGAATAGGACAATTCTGCCAAATCACGCATGACAAGAACCGAACGTAAATGTTCGGGAAGTTTCGCGATACACTCTCGCAAATTTTCCTGCAATAATTTCGAATCGATTTCCTTTAAAGGTGAGTTATCTTCAATTTTTTCTGTTGCGGTTCTTCTTATTCTGTTTCTCTCGGCGATTGTTCGTCTCAACATAGAGATAGCGACATTATTTGCAGTACTGAAAAGGTATGCTTTGATATTCGAAGGTTTCATACCTCCTTCGAAATGTGCCAATTGCAGGAATGTATCCTGATAAGCGTCGCATACATCCTGCTCGTTTCCAAGAATGCGCCAAAGCATAGTGATAAGTTCCTGGCCGTATTTTTGAATTGCAGATAGAACCCATCTCTGCTCTCCCACAATTGCCTGAGAACCGATAAATTGCAAAACTGACTCGCTTGCTACGGCCTTATAAAACATAAATTACCTTTTATTGTACTTCTGAATATTAAGACGTAACGCTTATCCATATGTTAACATAAAAAATGGAAAATTTATAAAAAAATATCTTTTATTAATTAACGTTTCTACTGCCATTGCGTCTTAATATTAGAGAAGTAATTTAAGGCATAATAATAACAACGTGATTTAAAAAGTTAACTGTATGGATACGAATAATATAAACAACTCTCTCAAAAGCACTTACAACAATATCAAAGCAGAAGATATCGTCTCTCTGGTCGATGATTTACTTCAAAAAGCGATTATATACGGTGCCAGCGATATCCATTTTGAGCCTACGGGAAATGATTTGAAAATAAAATACAGGCTCGATGGAGTTCTAAATACTATAGAATCTATCCCTAAATCATTGTCAGATAACGTAATAGCAAGGTTGAAAGTTTTGGGGGGGCTTTTAACCTACCGCAATGATATTCCACAGGAAGGACGAATCGAAATCCTCAACAGTCAAAATGGACAAATTACGGATCAGAGACTTGCTGTTTTTCCAACAATCCACGGCCAGCGTGCGGTCATTCGCCTGTTTTACAAACATCAGGAACTAATGGACCTTCAGCAGCTCGGTTTTTCAGAACAAATTTATAGTTCACTAAAAAAAGTAGCATCGCAAAATATGGGCGTTTTACTTTTAACCGGACCTGCTGGAAGTGGAAAAAGCACAACTTTAGCGGCTATTTTAAGACACATTCTTAAAAATACACCGGGCAAAAGCGTCGTAACACTTGAAGACCCGGTTGAAATCAGAATCGAAGGTGCAACACAAACTCAGATTACGCCGCATGGCCAGATGACTTTCCCTACCGCCCTGCGTTCTTTATTAAGACAGGACCCGCAGGTATTAATGATTGGCGAAATTCGCGATGCCGAAACCGCGAAAATCGCAATCGAAGCAGGTTTAACTGGACACTTGCTTATGAGTACAATGCATAGCGGCACTCCGGCGGGAGCTTTTCTCCGTTTGCTTGAAATGGGAATCGAACCTTATCAGGTGACTTCAAGTGTCTCTGCGGTTCTGAACCAGAGACTTGTCAGGAAACTTTGCGATAAATGCAAAAGAAAATCTGTGAAAGAAGGCTCTTTTGAAGCGATTGGTTGTGATGATTGTTTTGGTACAGGTTACAAAGGCAGATTATTAATTGCTGAAATGGTTCTTCTGGACAGCGAGTTAAGAAAAGCCATTTTAGCGAAAGCCGATATTGACCAGCTTGAGTGTATACTGAAAATCCAGGGACATACGAATATAATTTCAAATGGCAAACGCTTAATCGAGGACGGTTTAACTACCATGGATGAATTAACAAAAGTATGTGGATTAGTTTCTTAAAGGAAAATGTGGGAATAAACTATGAATAATTTAATAAGGGGAAAAAAAATTGATTTTATAATCAAATTAATAGTTATATCTAATATTGCGATTATTCCTTTTATACAAGGTTGCTCAAAACCAGTATCTTCCATATCGCAAAAACTTTCGATTCCGGCAGAATGGAATTCCTCTCTCGAAGTAGGTGACTTAATAATAGATCGTAATGTTTTTTACGGCGTACCCTGGCATTTGGGACTTTTTCCTGTAGTTAGAACTTATCTCCCCGTGGAAAATCTCACTTTAAAAACTTTATATTTCTATGTAAATTATAGAACTGAAAGTAAAATCGAAGGCTATCGCAACTCAGGAATGGGAGTATGTTATACCTTAGAACCAAATGAAAAACGACTTATAGATACAATTGTTCCTATTGCATCAACAGTTCGACCTATCAGATTTAAATTAAGTATGAGTAAACCTTTTTTTAATATGGATGAAGAATATTCTGCTCAAAATATTTTGATTATTGATCCTTTCAAAATAAACAAAGTATTACCTATCAATCTCGAACTCCAGAAAGTAGAAAACAATTACTTCAATGTACAAAACGTTCAACTTTCACATAATGACGAACAAGGTAATGTTATAAATTTTCAGGTTCAAAACCTTACTAATAAGGATAGAAAATTTGCTTGTTATATCGCAATTAATGATGCAGAGGAAAGTGACAAAAAAGGATCTGTATTCGCAGGAGGTTACTTTACAAAATCAATTGAAACAATACAAGCAGGAATTAACAAAAAAATAACAATACCTTATGATATACCACCTGTTGGTACGAAACCAGCTCTCGTTTATTCTGCTTTCATGCCGAATTTTCCTGAGAATTTTTCAGATGATCATGACAAACATAGATGGGACTTTACTCTTGCCGGTTTCGGCTCATTCGATCTTGCAAAGGCATCTGAACAGAATTCATGTGTAATTCCTGATTTCCTTTCAGTCGAAGAAAGAGCAAAACTCACAATTCACAAAGAATCAAAACATTTTCTATTCAGGTACAGGCCTGATTCGTATGCAGAGAAAAATATTGACAAAGCTATAAATGACAGAGAAGCTGCCTATCAAAAGCTAAGTGAAGTTTTACATATGGAATTACCTGAAATTGTCACTATCGATTTATATCCTGACATGGAATCAAAAGGTTTAGGCAGCGGCACAACATGGACGCCAGCTAATACAAGAAACAATAAGCATATTTGTGAAGTATATAACGAAGGATATCAATGTGACTCATTCCATGAATTAGCTCACATTTTTTCTTACCATTTCCCTGATTCGAGCTCTGCTAAAGGGGGTATAGTCGAATCATTCGCTATATATTTTGAAACTAATAATATGCCAATAGTCCCGACAAAAAGATTATTAAAAGAACAATTACAAAAAGGTAAATTACCTTCTTTGGTGAAAGTTCTCCAATCGAAGACTAATAGCAGAGAACTCGTTGTATTGATTGATTTTCTACTTAATAAAGATGTGGAACAATTTAAGAAATTATATGTACTTGCTACAAAATCTCAGAAGAAATCTGATCTTGAAAATGCAATCAGACAAATATACAAAATCGAACCGCAGACTCTTGATAAACAATGGCAGGAATATATAAATCACGACCAAAGCATTTAAATGTTAGGGACAGAAATAAGGAAAAAATAAAATGTCAACGTTTCAATATAACGCATTAACATCAGATGGCCGGATGATGAAAGGTACAATCGAGGCAGCTTCGCATGATGACGCAAACGAACTGCTCAAAAAAATGAATCTCGTTGTAAATTCCATCGATAAAGCCGCTATCGAGAAACCTAAAACTTCAATTGGAAGAAATGAATTTTTGCTTTTCAACCAGCAGTTGGCTTCGATTACAAAAGCGGGCATTCCGCTTGAAAAAGGCTTGCGTGAACTTTCGCAAGATGTAAGCTCTCATTCGATGCGCAATTTAATAAATGATATCGCATCCGACCTTGAATCAGGTACGAATATAGAGCAGGCTTTCGAAAAAAGACAGAAACGTTTTCCGCCGCTATATGGACGAATATTAAAAGCCGGCGTAGAAACCGGCAGGCTCAGCGAAATGCTAACAAGTCTCAACAGGCACCTTGAAATGGCTAATCAAACCCGGAGAATTATTTTTGAGGCAATGAGTTATCCAGTGGTGATTTTAATTCTTGCGTCTATTATTGTTACAGGTATGTTCATATTTGTAATTCCTCAATTTGTTCCAACTTTATCGGAAATGACTGACGGTGGTAAATTACCTTCTCTCACTTTAGCATTTCTCACGTTATCCCAAAACATAATTCCATTCTGGACAACTATAGGTATTATTCTGGCGGCTATAATTATATTTTCCAAACTCTTCGCTTCAACTTCCGGAGGACGAATCTTCAATGAATCTCTCTTTCTCAATATTCCTGTACTTGGCAAGGTTTATCATAGCAGCGTGTTAAGCAGAATGGCTGAAGCAATGGCAATACTTGTCGCGGCTGGAACTGATATGCCGGAAACTCTGCGGCTCGCTTCCGGTACGACAGGAAGTGAAATACTAATTACCGAAAGTGAAAATATCGCCAAACAAATCGAACAGGGAACTACTATCCTTGAAGCCGGACATTCATGCAGGATGATACCAAAATTATTTTTATACTCGATTCAATTAGGTACCCAGCGAAACGAGTTGCAGGATAATCTTTACAGTCTTGGCCAAATGTACAATGAACAGGCCGGATATGGACAATCAAGATTACAGGCGGTACTTCTGCCGCTCATGATTATTTTTGTTGGCTTATTCTTATTGACGGCTATTTTGTCAATGTTTTTACCAATGATTTTTATTATTACGTCTTTATCTTCTGGGAATATATAAAATATGATATATATACTTCCTTCAATACTGTTTATTATATCGATATATCTGGGCTTGAGAAAACCAGTTATCGCGTTGATTACCTGCCCTTTTATTGCTGGAACGCTTTTCCTGTTAGGAGCAGAAGAAGAAAATTATATACTTATGTTATCAGCAGCTATTATTTTCCTATCGACAATCATTGCGATACTCTTTTCCAGAAATGAATCCGATCAAACAAACTGGCCCAAAGTAATAATAAGATTTCTTATCCAGTTCACATTATTTATGGCGACAATAGTTGCGTTGTTTATATTGTCACCACCGCTTGGATTTATCGGTCTTATTTTGGTTTTCATATTTATTGGTTCAGTTATATCATATTTAATAACATCAAGGTATTCTACGATAGCTTATGTCATATCAACAATCGGTTCATGTATCAGGCAAAATCTGCCGTTACCTATGGCTCTCGAAACAGCCGCCTCAGGTCAGAAAGACAAGCGTTCGAGAATTCTGTTAAATATAAAGAAATGGCTTGTTCAGGGTTATTCCTTAAGTGAATCAATTAAACGCGGTTTCCGCAACTGTCCGGGTTACGCAATAGCAATGATAACCGCCGCCGAAAGAATCAATCAGCTTCCACTTGCTATTCAGGCAATAGAAAATAATATAAGTGCGCAGTCAAAGGAAAGAAATAGAATCAGGCCGGTACATCCTCTGTACCCATTGATTGTCATAGCCTTTTTATTCTGCGTCTTATCAGGTATTTTAATGTTCGTCATACCTCAATTCGCAACTACTTTATCTGAAATGACTGAAGGTGGTCGTTTGCCGTATATTACACGCATAACTATGGACATAACAAATTTTATTATTGCTGATTATGGTTTTATTTTCTTAATACTTTTCGGAATTTTAATTCTCGTAATACTTCCTATAAGTGTATATGTAAGATTCAGGCCTCGCAATCCGAAAGATCCATATTTTTTGTCTTTATTTGGTGACAGCATAAAATGGAATCTCCCCATTTTCCACTGGTTTGAAAAGAATTATTCGATGGTACAAACAATCGAGATGCTCAGGTTGTCACTTAACGCGGGCTGCCCGGTAAACGACGCAATCGCGAATGCAACTACTCTCGATGTAAATTGCTGCTTCAAAAAAAGACTTAAAAAATGGCTTGAAAAAGTCGAATCTGGTAATAGTATCTCAAAATCCGCCGAAAATTGCAAATTAGGCTCGGCCCTGGCATGGGCTTTTGACGATAAAGTTAACCAGGGCAATACATTGAATATCCTTGAAGCCCTTGAAGGTTTTTATCGTAAGAATTACAGTTATTGCGTAAACCTTTCAAGATTCATTTTTTGGCCGTGTGTTATTATTTTGATGGGATTACTCGTTAGTTTGGTAGTTTTGGCAGTTTTTATGCCGATGATATCAATTATAAACAGTCTGACAGGTATGATGTAACTTGGAGAATAATTGTGTCTGTTATAAGAAATAAGTATAAAGGTGTTTTCCTGGTAGAGCTTTTCGTAGGCTTGACTGTTCTTGGATTCCTTTTGGTATGTATTGCATTGTCACTATATAGCTATGCCAAATTCAATCTTTACCAACTCGTAAGGCAACAATGCATTGCGGCCGGTCAGGCCCAGTTAGACAGTATATCCGCAACGGGGATTCCTGTTTCAGAAGATGATAACAAAAGACTCTGGCCGAAAATAGATGTCACTATCGATATGTCCGAAGGCACAGGACAATGGGCAGGATTAATGCTTGTTCAAGCTAAAACTCAAGGTATGAGTTACAATACAACCGTTAAAGTCGAGCTTTCGAGATACATCGCTATTCCTATTACACAACTGGAGCAATAAAAATGAAAAAAGCTTTTACTCTAATTGAAGTTTTATTAATAATCGCTACACTTCCCGTATTCATGCTTGTAGCGAACCGCTTACTTTATAGCATGCTGCGAGATACACCTCGTATTTGGAACAATATTCAGCAAAATACAACTATGCTCGACATGCTTTCTCAATTACAGAATGACATTGATATAGCTCAAAATCTTCCACAAACATATGGAGAATTTAGTTCGAACGAAAAACTCCTTCTAATTAAACAATACGATGCTTTGATTGGTTATGAATTTAACGACGGCCAAATAACAAGACGAATATTAAACGATATGCAAACAAATACAGAGCAGGAAAGAAAATGGCAAATACATGACGCAAATATTCAATGGAATGTACATACAAAAGATGGAAATGGTTATTGCCTGGAAATTACAAATTTTATCGAATTCCAGGAATCTGGCAGAACTGAAAAGAAAATGATGAATTCTCATCTATACTTTATAGGTGCAATGTGAAACATAGTAATAAAAATATAAATAATATAAAAGGTACGGTACTCATATTAGTCATCTCAATTATCGGTTTTATGGGAGTCGTAATGCTCTTTTTATCAACTGCCTCGAATACGATGAACTTTCAGACAAATAAAGTGTATCTTCAGGCATGTGAAAGAAACTTAATAAGCAGCGGCCTGAACTGGGCAAAAACTAATCTTAAAAATGAAACCATTACCGATTTCAACGACACAATAATACTTGATGTCAATGATATGAATATTCTGCGTTCAAGCCTTGAAATAAAAGTAAATCCTTCGAGCGATGATCAAAATGAAGTACGAATCAGAACAAGCTGCGGCCGGGCAAAACTAAACATTAAAACCAGTGAAACATTTAAACTGTGATTTTCTAAATAGTTGGTAAATAATAAAACAGGAAAATTTCAATCTAAAGTGAGAACTTATATGGAAAATGAAACAAATGGGCAGAATAAAAAAAATAAAATTTATAAGCAGTGAATTGATAATAACAGTAATTGTCACCTTATTAGTAATCATGCTAATTTTTATAGGCCCTCGCATACCTCATATAGTAAATCGATTGCACTGCGGCACAAACTTGTCGTCGCTCTCTATGGCAATGCTGGTTTATAATAATGATTATAATGGATTCTCTACTCCGGACAAATGGTGTGACTTACTGATTGAGAAATGTAAAATTGATCCCAAAACTTTCCATTGTCCCGGTGCCAGAAAAGGACCATGCAATTATGCACTTAATAAATATATATTTGAACTTGGCTCAATAACTGATCCTAATATAGTTGTACTCTTTGAAACAAATCCAGGCTGGAACCAGGTTGGCGGACCTGAAATATTAACTACCGAAAACCATAAAGGCAAGGGATGCAATATAGGTTTCCTTGATTCTCATGTCGAATTTGTTGAAACAAAAGATATTGGCAAATTAAAGTGGAAACCGGATTAACTTTTTAATTTTCTTTTTCTCTATATTATGAACCATTCTCATTCGGGTCGAACCAGTTGCTATGACTTTTGCGATACGAGTCAATCCATAAAAAAGGCAAGGTCGAAAAACGCCCGAATGACAAATACAATCCGCCAAGTTTTATTGCGAACAATCCAAACGCTGAACGCTGCGGCTTATGCGGAGGTACTTTTTCCGAGATTTTCTCGAAAATCAGTGGATTCCAGAAAAACCTTCCATTAATCAATCGGAGGCCGCTTTTGTAATATAAGTCAAGAGAGCCGCTGTATTTTCGATTCGCTTTCAAGTGAGTCGGATTCGATGGATGAATCATATAAAAAGGCGAATGAACTATCAATATTCCGCCCGGACGAATAAAACTTACAAGCTGCTTTATAAAAGCTTCAACATCTTTTACATGCTCAAGAACATCAAGACATACAACCGCTTCATAAAAATCTTTTTGTATCTGCTCTGAATCAGACGCGATTTTTATCGCTTCACCGGCAGGATCAAATAACCTGCTCGCGAAACGATGTGAAAACCCCTCAACTTCATAATATGTTACATTCTGGCCTTTCTGTGCGAAGTAGAATGAATCGAAACCAAGACCGTCACCGACACAAAGAACATTTTTCCCTGTGCCTTCATATTCGTTTAGATACTTTGAAATATAGCTTCTCATTCGCCGCTTGACACTATTGCGGTTCCACAATACAAGCTCATAAATAAAAGAATCCGTTTGCTCGTAAAATTGTATAAGTTCTTTGCTCCATGTATAAGGTTCGAGTGACGCATTGTTAAATGCTTCGACAACATTAGCGCCGGGCTGCTCGAATTCCCTGCGAAGATTGTCACGAATCGTTTTTTCGTCTTTTCCGGTTATATCCTGAATCCACTGAACAACCTGCCGCTCGTCACTAAGCTTAATCGGAAATTCGAATTTATTATCATTGTTCAGGTCAGGATTTGTCATCTAATACACCTTTTCCGATATATTCCTCAATGATTAGCGCCACAACATAATCAGGGAGCTTATTTAATGCGGGTTTTGCATTATATCCGGCTATTATGCTCTTATTAGGAAAAGCTCCTACTTCCTTTATAAGTTCTCTCGCTTTTTCTTCCATACTCTCATTGGAAGTCATAAATTCCGCTTTCTTATAAGCGGCATCAACCAGTTTTTTATATTCCTCCCTGCTGTCATACCAGTCAAGCTGCATTTCCAACTTGAAAGCCTCTTCTCTTCTTTCTCTACTATAGGTATATTGAATCCCGATAGGATTGTAAGTTTCGATACGTTCTTCAATAAAAGCAAGACATGCTTCCCAATAAGCTTCATACGCGTCACGAGTAAGTTTTGGGAAACCCGAAGTGTTTACTGCATCCTTCAAAATATCCTTTATGCGATTAATAAGAATATTCTTGTTCTCGACAAGTAAGTTGTGCAGCGTTTCATAATAACATCTAAGAAGAATATTCGTCTGACTCATATTTATAATCCTGTATTCTGTGTTCTGAATTTTGTTATCTTTTGTATTATATCCCAAAAGATAACACTTTTCCCTAAAAATCTCTCCTTTTAAAAATACATCTATTACAAGATTTATATACTTGCTTTATTTAACTAAATCTTTTATTCTGTTTTTGATAATGTAGGGAATTAAAATATTTTTGTATAAATAACTGCAATATTTAGAGATAGTTTTTTTGAAAGCAAAAATATGAGCAACAAAGGAGAAGCATTTGTAAAAGGCGGCTGTGGGTGTCTTATTGCATTCATTGTAATTGGATTGAGCTGTGTTCTCATCGGAGGAAATATGCACATCGATATTGGAGGAGCAATTTTATTATTTTTCATCGGCGGCATTTTCGGGCTTATTATTCTTGCGATATATAACAAAGGAAAACAGGATGCTCAGCCACCTGATAACAGGTCCGATGAAGACAAAAATGACAATCTGTATCAATCCCATTAAATCTAAAACAAATATGAATCAAAGATTTACAAATTACATTATTAAGGCTATCAGGCTCTATCAACGTATCGCTCCAACATGGATACGCAAAATGTGTCGATATACTCCATCCTGTTCTGAATATGCGATTATTGTGCTGCAAGAAAAAGGTGTAATAAAGGGATGCTTTCTTGCCGCGGCGAGAATTTTAAGATGTATTCCGCCGTTTGGCGGTATCGACTGGCCCAATAAGAATGAAAAACAATCGTCACAACTATAAACTATTCAGACTAATTTTAATAAATACTTTGTGAGTAGGATTAAATTGAAAAAAAAGAAAAATACATTTGGCTGGGGATTTCTACTTCTATTTTGCATTCCGTTTGCCGGAGTTGGAACAGGATTCGGATATGTAATAGTTTCATCTCTTATAAAATGTCAGGCTATGAAATCATGGGTAGAAGTCCCGGCGGTTATCACCCAAACAAATCTCGATGTAAATAGTGACTCGGATTCGACAAGCTACAAAGTAACCGTAACATATACTTACGTATACAACGACAAATCATACACAGGAAATAAAGTCAGTATGCACTCCGGCTCGGATAATATAGGTTCATTCCAGAAGAAAACTTATGCGGAACTTTTAAAATATAAAAAATCTGGTGAACCTTTTCGATGCTATGTAAATCCGGCCAATCCATCCGAGTCGATTCTGTTCCGCACGCCGCGATGGGAAAAGTTGGGCTTTTATATGATTTTGACGCTGATCTTCGGAGGATTCGGCTATGGATTATTATATGGCGCAATTCGCGGAATCAGCACAAAACGACAGGAAGACCAGTTGAAGTCACTATATCAGAACGAACCATGGCTCTGGAAAACACAGTGGAAAGACGGGATAATCCACTCACAATCGAAAGCAAAATTAATTGGTTCGATTATATTTGCTTTATTCTGGAACTTAATCTCAACCCCGATATTATTTATCATACCAGGTGAACTTCAAAAAGGAAACAAACCGGTTTTAATAGGATTACTATTCCCCTTCGTCGGAATTATACTTGCAGTTTGGGCGATACGAAACCTTCTTCAATGGTTGAAATTCGGTGATTCCACTTTCGTAATGGACATAAAACCCGGCGTCATAGGAGGCCCGCTGAAAGGGAAAATCCATACCAAAGTAAACATAAAACCTGAAAACGGCTTTCATCTTACCTTAAGCTGCATCAACCGTGTAGCAACAGGTTCAGGAAAGCACCACAATACAAAAGAACATATCCGCTGGCAGGACACATGCGACATTGAACGAGAAATATATGATTATGACCCGTCTCGCTCGGTAATTCCCGTACTATTTCAAATTCCATACGACAGCCCGGAAACTAATGATGACAGCCCGAACAACAGGACTTTCTGGCGGCTGGAAATCAGCGCCCAAGTTCCGGGAGTTGATTATGCCGCTTCATTTGAAGTTCCGGTTTTCAAAACACCCGAAAGCTCCAAAGGTTTTGTTCTTGATAGAAGTTCAATCGCTGCTTACCAAGCACCTTTTGATCCGGAAGCCGCATTTAAGAATGAGGGGATTCGCGTTGAACCTTCGATAACAGGAGGAAAGTGTTACGTTTTTCCCGCCGATCGAAATAAAGGAGCTGCCTTTTCTTTATTTGTGTTTCTTTTGATTATGACAGGTATTATGATATTTATTTTAAAAGTCAAAGCACCAATAATTTTCCCAACTGTTTCCGGATTTTTTGAGTTAATTTTAATATGGTTCTTTTTAGATATGTTATTATTCCGAAGCCGGGTAGAAGTTTATCACAAGAGCCTTTCTATTGAAAAAGGAATATTTTCTCTCAAAAAGAACCAGCTTGATTTTTCTGATGTTGACAGATTCGAAATAAAGAGCGGCATGACCAATGGTAATAAACTGTATTATAATTTGAATGTTGTCTTAAAAGGCAGCAAAAAACATCTGATTGCCAAAAATCTCCCCAGCCGTCATATGGCCGAAAATCTCGCTAAAGAAATGGAAAAGATTTTGTTAAAATAGCCACAAGAAAAGCCCTTAACAAATCTTATTGCTTTCCTTTTATTATTCGTATATTCTATTACCAAAGCAGGGAATTATTATTAGCTTTGGAGAAAAATGTATGAGCGTATTTTTTAATTTGGAGTTAAACATGAAATGGATAGTTTCTCTTATAATTATCCTTATATCTTTTAATTCAATCTCAGCAAACGTACGTCCCATATTTGAAGATGCCATTGTAGTTGAACGATCAGAACTAATTGTTGTCGGTCATATGAAAATGGAACCAATAGAACATCATCTTAATAATGATATACAAAGCTGGGAAGATCATGCCAGGTTAGTTATTACAGAAGTACTAAAAGGAACTTGCGAAGAAAAAGAAATTCCGATCATAATTCATGGACGTTTGTCTGCTTGCGCCGCTTACTCCGATGATGATCCCAATTCTGTAAAAGATATAATAAAAATCCTCGATAAAGGTAACAGTTTTATCAATTTAACACCACTTACCAGTGACTCCGGAAAAGACAACCTTTGGTTTCTCCGTAAAATTCGAAGCCCAATAGTTAATGAATCTGACGCACTTACATATGGCATACATGATCCAGAAGACCATCGACCGCTTGAATTAAAGGATTACTTTCTTTCATATTTGACCAATGATTCAGAAACAGCCGTAAAAGATTGGATTAAGCAAAATCCAGACAAAATCACACGTGCACAGAATTACCTGGACCATCTTGAAATCCAGCGTATTTTGAATATAGAAGATTCAAATAAGCGTTTTGAAAAATTATTACCCTATTATCTCAAACACGCTTATTGG
>CAZMPL010000016.1:0-22390 GCA_964567805.1 uncultured Pirellulales bacterium
TTTCTCAAACCAATGTATTCAGGGAAGATTATTATCGCAGAATCGACCGCTGCCAATAACCGCGATACGATGCCTGGTTTTCGAAATTACGGATATACTCCTCTTGAAAAGGAGTATAATGTTGCTCTTGTAGATCTGAACCGACGGCCTTCTCAGACGGTATGGATTCTCGACGTTAATCTTCGCCCAATGGCAATTCAGGTAATTGCGGATTTTCTCAATCCCAAAAATTACTTCATTTCTTTAACACGTTTGAAGACGCACGACTGTGTAATCGCCACTATGGGGCTCAAAAACATGGTCATGGGATGTCCTCTTAATTCAGGCAATATAAACTTCAAACATTATATGCACGCAACGGCATCAAGTATGCGATGGCTTCATTATAACATGTTCTTACTTGCTCATATGGTGAGGCCTCAACTGACTATAATAGACTGTCTCGAAGGAATGGAGGGTAACGGTCCAATTAGAGGTACATCAATACAACATGGTGTTGCATTGGCAGGTACGGATGTGATGGCAGTCGATAGTATCGGCGCGCAACTTATGAGCATTCCACTTGAAGACCTTGGATACCTGAATTATTGTGCTGATGCGGGGCTTGGAATTATTGATAGAGAACAAATTGATATTATCGGAGACAAGAAGCCACAAGATTATGTCAAGAAGTACCAGCTTGCAAGCAATATCGAGGAGCAACTCAAATGGAAAGACTCACTCCAGTTCCAAGGTTAGCAAGGCGGCATAGATGGGAATAAAAATACTTGAAGGAGAAAGGATTAAAGGAATGGGGTATGATGAGAAAAGAAAAATCCTTGATCCATATTTAAAAGAGAACGGCAGAGGCTGCATGGCATTTTCAACATTGCAGAAAGGATTGGAATATTATATTGATGAGAACAGAGGTTATTTTGCATATTATCCATTTTCTCATCCAATTCTTACACGAAAAGGAAGGAAGCTTGTAATTGCCAATCCTATCGCAAAGCCGGAAGATTACGAAAGAATGCTCAAGGATTTTATCGAACGAAATCCCTGGACAATTTTTGTTCAAGTAACTTCGGATTTTGCACAAGTTCTCAATACTTATGGTCTTCAGGTAAATCAAATAGGTATTGAAACGGAATTAGACTTACATGATTTTCATTTAACCGGTAATAAAAGATCCAAATTAAGACAGTGGAAGAACAAGTGCGAAAGAGAGGGAGTGGTAGTACAAGAAAAAGATATTAATGATATGGACTTAGGTCAGATAACACAACTGTGTAATAGATGGCTTAAGTCAAAAGGCTGGAATGAGCACACTATTCTGACAAGACCATTCGTATATAAACACGAAGATGATGTTCGATATTTTTGGGCTACACAAAATGGAAAGATGATTGGAATGTCAGTATTTGATCCTATGTACCACAAGGGGAAAATTATAGGATATTATCATAATTTCGATAGGATTTCAGAAAAGGCACCTCATGGCACATCAGTATATTTAGTATTAACTGCAGCCAATCAATTTAGAACTGAGGGAATAAATACTATTTCATTGGGAATGTCCCCTTTCTGTTTAATGGACGATGATTTGAATTATAACAGGCTTACTGCTAAAATATATAAGTTCCTTTTTGAACACGGTAATTCATTATATCCATTTAAAGGAAATATTTCTCATAAGAATAAATATAGTGGTAACCACAAGAAAGTTTATGAGTCATCGACACGAGGGAATAATTTGATAGAAGTTATAATAGTATTCAAAGCGTTAAAATTAATTTAATACAACTCTCTGTCTCTAATATGTCTCCAATAGAGAATATTTTGGGTATCTGGTAAGAAAAAAGAGCTTATTTTTTAATAAATAATGAGCTTTTTAAAAAATTATTTCAAAAAATAGGATCAAATGTCCGATTTCATTTTCTGTCTGTGAAACGGATTAAGTATCCTTGTGACTTTGTAGTACGTAACGTATAGGCAGCTTCTATAAAGGTACTCAGACTTGTTGTCCGTTTGCTGGAATCAGAATCTAAAAGGAGGATTGAAAGATTGCTGGGTATTAAAAAGCAACTTACAAATATTGGCGGTTATATGGCAGTACAGTCCTGGTGGGATTATGTAAATAACCTCAATGAGCAGTCACTCCAAACTCTTCTCGAATACAATAGGGAAGATATATTTATTTACAAATACTAAGACGAAAAATGAATGTTAAATAAAAAACCTTTTTTTGCAAATTACAAATATTATTGTAATTTGCAATATGTAATAAAATGGTAGGGGGCTCAGTTCTTATTATTTTTTTGAAGAAAATGGAATTAAATTTTTTTCTTGCAAATTAATGTCACTGTAGCCAATTCATGATCAACATGTAGAATATGTTGCATATGTCGATTTCTTTGAAAAACTGATAGACTCTTGTTAGTTCATAACTTATGGTAAAATCCAGATTTATGGAAAATGCGATTGTCGCACCCATAACCCGTAGGTCGGAGGTTCGAATCCTCCATCCGTTATTACATATTAAAGATAACTTTTTGCTTAACAAGGAGTTATCTTTTTTAGGCACTTGCATTTCACATCAAACAATCCCACGACTTGCTCATTATATAGTATTGCAGGTTATTTTTCGGCTAATTTTAATAAAAGTAAAGATTTTTTGATTTTCTTTTTTATTTTGATTTAAATTCTTCAAAATCTAAAAATATTTATAAAAATATTTTAGATTTTTTTCTAATTCTACCTCTTATTTTTCACTTAATATAGAAGAAATAATTAAGGCTGAAAATTATTATTATTTTGGACCATAGAATGCCAGACAATACAGATTATTTTGTACGCCAGTTAATAAACCACCGAAAGCGGATTTATGCTTTCATATTAACGCTGGTGGGCAACAGTTCTGATGCTGATGATATCATGCAGGATACAGCAGCTCTGATGTGGCTGAAATATCATCAATCCGAAGAAATCGGGGATTTTTCAGCCCTGGGAATGCGAATAGCTCACTTGAAAGTGCTCGAATTCCGCAAAAAACAATATAAAACAAAAATCCATTTTAACAGCCAGCTATTCGAAAGTATTCTTGGCGGAGCCGTTACGGTAGAGGAAAATCTTGATGAACGATTCGAAGCGTTGAAAAAATGCCTTTCAAAGTTAGATGAAACTTCACGCAAATTAGTCCAGGCACAACATCAGAAGGGGCAGACAATTAAAGATATTGCCGCTTCCATCAAAATGTCTCAACATGTTGCATACAAGCGTATCGGAAAGATTCACGACCAACTCCTTCAATGCGTTAATAGAACTCTGAAACAGGAAGGAGTAATATAAACAGATGTCTGACAATAGATTAAATAAATTCGAACGGCTAAGCCATCTGATTCAGGGATTGCTCAGCGAAAATCTGAGTGAAGAGGAGTTTCAGGAATTGGACAAAATGATGTCCGAAGATACCGAATGCCTGAAATATTACATCGAATATACGACTATATGGGCATTGCTGGACGAAACAGAATGTTTTGCCAATACAATCAACCTGACTGATAATAATACAATAACGACACAGGTTCTTGAAGAGCAGGAAACGACATATAAAGAAGAACCTCGGTTTATAGCAAAATTCGAACAGGAAAAGCAGCCGTATCTTTTCAGGAAATGGAAACCGATTTCGATTTTCCTGAGTGCCGCTGCATTAATAATCATTGTTTTAATTATAAAGTTTTCTTCTCAAAAGCAGTATAACGTAGAAATGGCCACCATAGCGGACCAGATAAACGCCGAATGGGATTCTGAAATACAATTTGAAGTTGGAAGTCGCCTTGGCGCAAATGAAATGCAGTTGTCCTTGAAAAAAGGTGTTGTAAAACTTCAGTTCAATGATAATGTTGATGTTATGATTGAAGGTCCCGCCGCGTTTAAGATAATTCATACCGGATTATTCCTTGATCATGGAAATATATATTGTCGTGTTTCCAGTTCCGGGCTGGGTTTTACTGTGGAAACTCCTTCAGTTCAGTATGTTGATTTGGGAACTGTGTTTGGTATTAAATCAGACATCGAAGGCATATCTGAGCTGCATGTTTTCAAAGGAACGGTCCGGATGATTTCAGATTCATCAGGAATCAGCAGAGTCATTAAGAAAAACAGTGCTATCCGGTACAATTCAGAAAATAATAATGTTGATATGATTCCGATTGAGCAAGAAGATTTTGTCAGTTATTTCGATTCAGAATCTGATGTTATTTTAAGGGGACAGAATTATATTGATTTAGCTGATATTGTTGGAGGAGGCAACGGCTTGGGGACAGGAACAGACCAGACTGCAATAAATCCGGTTTCAGGCAGACCGTCTGGTTTGATAGCAGGAACACAAAAATCAGAAAACAACTATCATCTCGTGCCTTCAAATCCTTACGTTGACGGAGTTTTTATTCCCAATGGCAGGACAAAACAAATTGTCTCTTCTTTGGGAAACATTTTTAGTGAATGCCCGGTTACGAACGGAATGTGTTTTAATAATATTGGTTATGCAATGAGATCAATTAATACGAATCGAACTACCGAATCGGGTAAATTGCATCGCAGTATAACAATACATTCCAATATCGGTATTACTTTTGATTTGGATGCCATTCGCAAAATGATGCCTGAAACAGATACCATTCACTTTCAGTCACAAGTCGGAATTGAAAGAAAGCCGTTCAGGCCCAAAGCCAGCAACGCAGATTTTTGGGTCCTGGTCGATGGTAAATTAAAATTCAGTAAAACACAGGTAAAACATAAATCCTTTTATTCCGTCGATGTCGAGCTTTCCCAGAGCGACCGTTTTCTAACACTTATTGTAACTGATGGCGGCGATCCTGAAACACGAATTATAGATGGCGTGACAATTAATGCAATCGATAGTGACTGGGGAATGTTTGCTGAACCGGTTTTAATTGCAGAATAATTACAATTTAATGTATAAAACAAACAGTATATTTTTTTTGAAAGGAGTATAAATGAAAACAAGAAATAGTCTTGTGGTAATGCTTGCGATTGCTCTCATACTGCCTGTAGCCACGCTGGTGATAGCCAGAGGGGCCGGAGCAGGACGTAATGTTCCCCCCAGACCTGAAGGGCCAGGTGATATTTACGCTGCTGGTGGCTGTCCTCTTGTAGCCGCTCATAGCACAACACGAGCATTGTATGCATCTTACAATGGCCCGCTGTATCAGGTCTTGCGTCAATCGGATGGTAAAACACTGGATATTGGCGTTGTTCAGCCATCCCCTGGCGATGCAGGCGGATATGCAGACGCAGCTGCACAGGATGAATTCTGTGCCAACACTTATTGCTGGATAGCAACCATTTATGACCAGTCTGGTAAAGGCAATCATATTACTCAGGCACCTCGCGGCCCGGCAGGCACTCCGATGGTTATGGGTGGTTTCAACGCTCTACCTGTTGCTGACTGGGCACCAGTTACGATCATGGGCCACAAGGTTTATGGTACCTTCATTGTACCAGGCATGGGTCTTAGAGATGATGACCCTGTTGGTACAGCAGTCGATGACCAGGCTGAAGGTCAATATTGGGTTATTAACGGTCATCACTATAACGGTGGCTGCTGCTTTGACTATGGCAATGGCGAGATTAGCAGCCGCGACGACGGCAACGGCACAATGGAAACAACCTACTTCGGCAACGCGACCAACTGGTATCGCGGGCTGGCCCCAGGTCCGTGGATTATGACTGACCAGGAGAACAATTTGGTGGGTTGTGTAAATCCTGATGGATCCAAAGACTGTCCGGATCTGCCGATTATATCGTGGAGATTTGTGACAGCCACAGCTGATGGAGAGCCGCACCATTGGAGAACTATGGGAGGCGACGCACAGAGAGGTGAACTGTCTGTACAGTTTGATGGAGGACGTGTTAACAATACTTATGATCCTATGCGCAAGCAGGGTGCTATCATTCTCGGTAATGGTGGTGATAACAGCAACGGCTCGCAGGGCACCTTCTATGAAGGCGCAATGACCGCTGCCGGTACTATGCCGACTAAGGAACTTAACCAGAAAATACAGGCCAACATTGTGGCTGCTAAATATGACGTACAGAGATTGAGTATTGCTCCGGCCTCAGCGGTAGCAACTCCTCCCGGACTCCAGACATTCTCACTTGGTTCGTCACAGGATACAACAGTGACATTCACCAATACTACTGGAGTACATGTGTCCAATGTTAATTTAGGCATTAATGCGCCTGCAGGATGGAACGTTGTTGCTATTACTTCGCCGAATATCTCTGGTTCAGTTGCGCCGGGTCAGACCGTAAGCGCAACTTTCAAAGTAACATCTGGACCAACAGCATTCAACGGCGACCTGGTTGGTAATGCCTCTTGGAGAAACACTGCAACAGGACAGACACAATCTGAGATAGCGATTGAGAAAGTTCGTAATGTCAGCCCGATTAAGATCAACGAGTTCTCGAATTCATTTGTTGAGTTGTATAACAACGGCGATAGTGAAGTAGATATTTCTAACTGGACGATGACTGAGCATCCTATGTCTATGCCCATTTTCTCTTCTGTGAAGATACCCGCTGGAACGAAACTCGCATCTAAAGGTTTCTATGTACTTGGTCTGTCCAACTCAGGACTGGCAGTCCCCTCGCAAAAGGGTGATACTACTCTCTACGTCAGAAGCGTAGCCGGTATGAATGTTGGTGACACAATTCAAATTGACACTGGTTCTGCCATGGAAACCCGTAAGATAGCCAGTATCGGAACCGCAGCTGGTGCCAGTACAACGTTGTGGCAACCCCTGCCCGATGGTCCAGTGATCACGATACCTCCCGGTTCGACCAACGTACCGTTCACTCCCGTGGGCCGCGGTGGCGGTGGTGGCTTAGCGGTCGAGGCCGGCCAGAAGCTGGCCCTTGGTTATGGCGCCAAACATCCTTCCGTCGCAGGAGAAGTGGAGAAGTATGAAGTGGTCACGGTCACCGCGTCTGGCACGCCGAGTGGCCAGGGCTATCTGGCAACGGAGGCGAAAGCCGGCGACACCAACATCAAAGTCTACCTCGTCACTGCCTCGATCTCCAGCATCGCAGTCGGTGATAAGATCCGGCTTGATGTGGATAGCGTCGGACACGGGATTGAGACCGTCACAGTCACGAACGTCGGTACGGCTGCGAGGTACAACCCCAATAACGTCCGCAGCGGGGACCCTGGCACCGGCCTGGACCTGGCCGAGCCGTTGAAGTTCAACCATTCCGCGAATCTGCCATTCAGTGTCAGGGGAAGCGGAATCAGCTTCGAGCCGGCGACAAAATTTGTACATACAAGTAATGAGCCAATTCTTCCACTCGGTACAGGTATCACACTTGACAAACCTTTGGAAAATGATCATGCGATTGATATAGTTGTACGTAATGAAAAGGTTACAACTGATGGTTATCAGGGAAAACCCAATCATTGGTTTGGTGGTCCGGCCATTTCTACCAGCGGTGGCAGCATTGTGCTTCGTGATGCTTCAGGACTGGTTGCTGACAGCCTCAATTATGGCCGTGTCTTTGACCCATGGGCAGCTGAGGGTTACCAAGCCACTTCTCCAGGTAATGGTTGCATTGCACCAACACCAGGTAGTGTCGGCCGTGGTGGTTTCGGCGGACAAGCGGCAGGCTCTCCAGATAGAAGTACTGGTCGTTATCCGGATGGTACTGATACAGAAAGCAACTGCAACGATTTCATGGTTCAGAGTGGCGGTATCAGTCTTTCAATCGGGTCACCGGTTGGCGCGAACAATATCAAAGTCGCAAACGTCTCAGGGTTTAGTGCCGGCCAGACAATTAATATCGATACTGGCGAGAACAAAGAAACAGCGGTTATCACAAGTGTCGGTACATCAGGCGGAACAACAATCGGTACCGCAACTGAAGCTGGCGCAACTGTTATCACTGTCGCTGATGTGACAGGCTTTACGGCAGGTCAGACCATTACAATCGATAGCGGCTCAAACAGTGAAACAACTGTAGTTGCATCTACAACCGGAGGTTTTGGCCGAGGTGGCAGAAACAGCCGTGGCGGTATGATGCCCGGCGGCATGATGGGTGGCGGCGCAAGAGGTAGTAGAGGCGGCCAGAACGTTCAGGCTCCTGCTATAACAATCACAGTAAACGCACCGCTCAAATCTGCTCACGCAGTCGGCGCTCAGGTATCAGGAACTGGTATTACTTTTACCAAAGCATTGACCAAAGCGCATGAAACCGGAGCAATAGTTGGCAGCAGTGAACCTACTCCAGGTGTACCAAATCAGTATAACAGAAGAATGTAAAAAGGGCATAAAGCTCATAACGGAACTGAATTAGATACTTGATAAATACTCCGCGGCTTTAAAGTATAAGAAGCCGCGGAGTTTTCCGTTTTTTCGGGTAAGTGTCGCAGGAAAGGATTGAACTTTGATTCCTTCACAGAAAAAGACAAATTTTCGCAAGTCATGGCCGTGGTGGCGATGGATAATAACAGGCTTAAGTACACTTGCCCTGGCATTGAGTATTGTTCTAAGCTGGCATTACCTCATAGGCGGCTCGATGATTGGCTGTGACGGCGGCAGTCCATGTGACGAAGTTCTAAACAGCCGCTGGTCATCAATAGGAGGAATTTTGCCCGTTAGCGGTCTTGCGGCGGGAGCGTATCTTGCTATGCTGGTATCTGTTCTTTTCATCGGACCGAATACAGAAACAGCGGTCCGCCGTCTCGCTTGGTATGCGATGCTTGTTATTGTCGGCTCAGCCGCCGGCAGCGCAATATGGTTTACCATTTTACAGAAATGGGTTATTCACGCTTTTTGTCCCTATTGTATGACTGCGCATATCGCAGGTTTGCTGCTCGCGGTTTTAATAATCTGGCAAGCACCGAAGCAATTAAAAATTGATTCAACAAACACAGATGCACAAAAACATGTCACAGGTTTTTTGCCCGCGATAGGATTAGCCTTGGTCGGTCTGGCTTTTGCCGGAGTTGTGGCTATCGCTCAGGTTGTAATTACTCCACCTCCGGTTTATCTTGAGGGACAGTCTCAGGAAAATATTTCGATTATTGATACACATTCCATGCCTATGTTCGGTTCACCAGACGCGAATTATGTTGTCACTCTGCTCTTCGATTATAAATGTCCCCATTGTCAGCAAATGCATTTCATGCTCAATGAAGTGATTCGACAATACAACGGCAAACTTGCTTTTGCGTTATGTCCCTCGCCGTTAGACAAAAAGTGCAATCCCTATATTTTAGGTGACATGGAGCAATACAGGGATTCATGCGATTTGGTCAAAATCGGTTTGGCGGTTTGGGTTGCCAATCGAGATGTATTTCCTGACTTTGAAAACTGGATGTTTTCGTTCGAGTCCGGCGACAGATGGAAACCACGTACACTCGAAGCGACTAAAGCCAAAGCTATCGAATTGGTCGGCCAGGAAAAATTCGAAGCCGCTCAGACTGACCCATGGATAGATGAGTATTTAAAAACATCCGTCGAGATTTACAGCAAGACAATCCAGAACGGCAAAGGCGGCGTGCCAAGACTGGTTTACGAGTCACGCTGGGTCATCCCGGAACCATACACCGCAGACGAACTCGTTACGATTCTGCAGGAAAGTTTATCTGTGCCTTTACCATGAAACTGAATTTATACATATAACGAACCTGTTGGCCGTTGAATCATTCACTTAATATGGATGAAATAAATTTTATAATACGGTTCAAGAATGCAATTTTTAGAAGGTATTACATATATGAAAACATCTGCAAAATTAATACTTATTATAACTTGTCTATGTATATTTTTTTCTGCTGAAGCTCAACTTTCGCTCACTGTTCATACTGAGCAAACAACAAGTACTATTAACGAAGGTATTTACGGACAATTTCTCGAGCATATTTTTAATTCTGTTCACGGAGGCCTATGGGGTGACCAGATTCTAAACGGCACACTCGAAGTTTCTCCAGCCGGAAGCAGAAGGGGTGTAAGAAGGGGTAATGCTGTAGCAAACATAGTAACTCCACCAAGAAACTGGGAATTTGTCGGTGGTCCCAATGAAGTGTCAATAGATAGAGAGAATCCTTTCAATGCGGATGTTTCTGTTAGAATTGAAGGAAAAGTTGGAAATAATTCGCCTACTGAACCTGGAATTAGACAGAAAAACATTGCTTTAAAACAAGGAGAAAAATATACACTCTCTCTTTATGCGTGTGGAAGAGGTGTTTTTCGAGTCTCATTCAGTGGGGATGATGGTGATTTGCCTTTCTTAATTACGAGAACTTTCCAGAATCTTACTGATCAATGGCAAAAATTCGCTTGTGAGTTTACTGCATCGACAACAGCAAATAATGTTTCGTTATTCATTAATTGCGAGGGACCAGAAGCAGTTAATATTGACCAGATATCATTATTCTCTGAATCTGCTCTTTCTATTGGTGGTTATCGACCGGACTTGTATAAAGCAATCGCTGATTTGAAACCTGCATCGATTCGCTGGCCGGGTGGAAGTTTTGCAAATAGATACATCTGGCAAAACGCTATTGGCCCACATGAAAAACGTCTTCCCCATCCAGCTGAACAATGGAACGACCGTGACACATATCAATTTGGTACAGATGAATTTATTCAGTTCTGTGAGAAAGTCGGCGCCGAACCGATTCTTGTTCTCAATACATCTCGCGGCGTAGAAGATGCTCTTAACTGGCTTGAATATTGTATGGGTGACGTTACAACTGAATATGGCAAAATGCGAGCCGCTAACGGACATCCTGAGCCATATGTATTAAAAACACTTGAGATTGATAATGAGCCGTGGTTGTTGATGCAGTACCCGCAATATCTTGATATCGTCAAAAACTTTTGCCCGGCAATTCGGGCTAAATATCCGAACCTGAAACTTTCGGCAGCAGGTAGTTACGGCTACGACACTGGGCCAGGTGAGGGCAATCAGGAAGCCAACCGCAACTGGGATCCGCGTATAATCGCAGATGCAGGCAAACTTTATGATATTCTTTCACCGCATTATTACAACGGTATTGCTTTTGACCCTGATTTCGCTGGTGATCCATATAAATATGAGGAATTCCTGAAAGGTCGCGGCGAGCTTATCAAAAAATCTGAAAATCCCAATATAAAAATTTATGTTTCCGAATGGAACCTTACCACCAGCCGCTACAAAAATGACTGGCATGTTGGTCTCTATGCGGGCGGTATTCTCAATGTTTTCGAGCGGCAAAGTGAATATGTCACTATGTCGTGTCCTGCTCTTTTTTTACGTAAGCAGGGTGTTACTGACCAGTGGGACAATGCTTTGATTAACTTTGACCAAAGCACATGGTTTCCGGCAGGTAATTATGTTGTTATGAAACTCTGGCGAGATTCTTTTGCTCCGAATTTACTTGCTGTAGATGGACCTGATCGGCCGCTTAATTTTGTAGCAACTCTTTCGGAAGATAAAAAGACTGTATTCCTTAAAGCAGTAAATCCGACTGATAAAGCGATTGAGACATCAATTATGCTCGATGGTGACTTTGTTCCAGGTACCGCGACAATGCAGATGGTTGCTCCCGGAGATGAAAATGCGAAAAACTCTCTTGAAAAACCAGACAATATAAAAGTTGTGCCTAATACTGCTGTTATTGAAAATAAAACCGTTAAGTTTACTATGCCTGTTTTTTCAGTTGGTGTTGTAAAGGTGAATAAATAAAAAACTAATAATTCAAATATTTTAAGAAGATAATAAGGAGCAGAACTATGAAAAAGTTTATGATTTTATTAATTCTTTGTTTGATAACTATAGCGCTGGCTCAGGAAGAAAGCGCAGGTGTACGCAGAAATAGTCGAGGCGGAATAGCCGCCCCGGGTGCTGAAGGAACAACCGGGGCTGGTGCACGTAGAGGTAATCGCGCAGGTGCAGGAGAATTTGGCAATTTTGGCGGAGGCGGTCGAAGAGGACAACAGCCTGTTTATAAATACGCAGGTTTGGCATTAACGCCACCTATGGGATGGAATTCATGGAATACTTTCCAGGCAAATATAAATGAACAGTTGATAAAAGACACTGCAAAAATTATCGCCGAGAGCGGCTTAAAAGATGCAGGCTATCAATATGTAGTTATCGATGACTGCTGGATGACAAGAGAAAGAGACGCGAACGGACAGCTTGTCGCTGATCCGCAAAAATTCCCAAGCGGCATGAAGGCTCTGGCAGATTATATTCATGGTTTAGGTCTCAAATTCGGCATTTATAATGATGCTGGAACACGTACATGCGCTGGTTACCCCGGCGGGCGCGGCCATGAGTATGAGGACGCGAGATTATATGCTTCATGGGGTGTCGATTATGTTAAATACGACTGGTGCAATACAGGTACGGCCAACGCACAAGAAACTTATAGAACTTTCGGCAGTGCTCTATTGGCAGCCGGCAGGCCAATCGTATTAAGTATGTGTGAATGGGGAAAGAATAAGCCATGGGAATTTGCCGCTCCCATTGCACATCTCTGGAGAACAACCGGCGATATCTCGGCAAGATATAGCACAAATAGCAGAGGAAGAGGAGCCGCAGGAAACGGCTGGAAGGACCTTCTTGATTTGCAAGTCGGGTTGGAACAATATGCCGGTCCTGACCATTGGAACGATCCGGATATGCTTGAAGTAGGTAATAGAGGCTTAACACTTTCTGAATCAAGAGCGCATTTTAGTTTCTGGTGCATGTTAGCCGCTCCATTGATGATGGGTAACGACCTGAGAATTATGACTGATGATATTCTTAAAATTTTAACTGACAAAGATGTAATCGCACTCGATCAGAATCCGCTCGGCAAACAAGGATATCGTGTAATAGACGAAGAAGGCAAAGAAGTCTGGGTAAAAGAGCTTTCAGGTGGAGATTGGGCGGTTTGTATGCTGAATGACAGCCTGAATGATACTGAAATGTCGCTTAAATGGAGTGATATCGAAGCTTTAGGTAATAAGACTTACAAGGTTCGCGACCTTTGGGCCAAAAAAGACATTGGGACTACCGAAACAAATTACACGGGTAATATAGTTTCACACGATGTAGCTTTATTCAGGTTAAGCCCTGTCGAATAAAAAGAAATAATTAATAAATGCATCACGCCGGTTTTCGAAATGTGAGCCGGCGTTTTTTTTAAACTTATTTTTTAAAAAATTATCAAAATTATTTCTAATCAGACAACAGATTATTCACTTATATAATAAAGTCGTAAACTATCGTAATTCTTTATTGATAATAGGATATCAGGCTTTAAAGGTTATTTTTTTGACACAGCTTCAGTATATTCCTGCTTTAGTTGATAACGGACAGGTACTGCCAATATGTATTCAAGGATATAGCATGTCAAAAGCGTAGTTATTAGTTATTTATTGGGATTTTGTCTGAAAGATTATTATGAATAAAACATATAAAAGATATTGTAAATGCATCGAGCTTAAAGATGATCCACACTTCATAGAGGAATACAAAAAACTGCATGGTCCCGGAGAAGCCTGACCTGAAATCACTAATGGCATGAAACAGATCGGTATTCTGGATATGGAAATATATCTCTTTGGTAATAAATGCTTTGTGATAATAGACACAAAAGCAGATTTCAACCATGAGTCGGCTATGAAAAAACTATCGAAACTGCCTCGTCAATCAGAATGGGAAGCTTTGGTTTCAAAATACCAGAAAACGAATAGTAATACATCCGCTGGAGAAAATGGAGGCTTATTGAGCGAATTTATAAGATGGATCAAAAGAATGAAGAATTTCCAGAGGACGGGTATATTGAGGAACTGAACATTGAATGATAATTTTACCTAAATTGAAATATTATTTAAACAAGGAACATTTCGATTAGGAATTACTATTCGCTATTTTAAATAAAGAGAAAGGGAAAATAATGGAAATTACACGACGCGATGCAATGAAGATTATGGCAGGTGCTATTCCTGCTTTTGGTATTATCGTATCATCTGCATTTGCACAACAAAGTGATCGAATGGACCTTGGGCGTTTGCAGACCGGCTCGACAGTATCTTTTGTCCGTACTGATGCAGATCAATGGGGTATTGAGATATCAGGCGGCAACACTCTTAAAATATCACAACAAAAACCAGCACAAATTGAATTATATAGAGGTATGGAAAATGTACAGCAGCTTGCGGCCGGTTACCAGTCTGTGAAAAAGCAGGCAGATGCAGTTTTAGCTACTGCAAAAGTAACCAGTGAAGGTGCAGCCGCTTTTGTAGTCGAGGACCTGTGGAAGGTTTCAAAGGACGAACTTTCACTTCATAGGAATGTCATTGTAATAGGTTCAGAAACCGATGCCGGATTCTATTCAGCAATCCGGCTCTCGACTACACCTTCAGTCAAATGGGAAGATGTGAACTGTCTTGTCCCGGGCCTGCTTTATGCAAATCCGTCATACACTGGCGGCCGTTCTCCAACCAGCACTTCAAATTATCGTGCCAAACGAATCGAAATACGCGAGGATTATATGTCCGCACCGCTGTTCAGTATGTTGATGAAAGACGGAAACTGGGCTGCGGTATTGGACATGGAGCCTAAAGGTGACACTACCCAGGCAGAATCAAATGGGAGTGGAACAATAATTGATGAACGCGTTACGATAGGTACTCTTGGAGTAAAGGAAATTTCAAGCGGCGGTATAGAAATAGGCTTCTGGTTACCTTGTACCACGACTGAAGCCGGAGGCGGTTCCGGCGGCCGGGGTCGAAGAGGTGCGACAGAAGACACGTCATCAACGAATGTACAGCGTCGCTATCATCCTGTTAAGGCGGGATTCACACAGAGTTATAAAGTAAGTTTCAGATTTGGTAAAAGCCAGTCATTCAGTGAAATGGAACGTGACACATGGCGTTGGGCGTGGGCCAGTCTTAATCCCAAGATATATCCAATCGATGTTGATGCTGCCCGCCGCACGCTTCTTGATCACCTTTCAAGTCTCGTCCTGACAGTAGATGGCAGGACTGGTATTCCTTTTGAATACAGTGCGGTTGATGGGAGCCCAATCAATTTAACGCCGAGGATTATTATGGGTTTCTGCGGCAAAAATTTAGAGGGAGCGGACCAGTTTTTGCAGGAAGGTGATCGGGATAAAAGTGAACGCGGCCAGAAAATGAGAGAGCAGGGGCTTGCTATTATCGATACTCTTATACGTCTTGTGCCGATGTCACCTCCAGCAGGCGTAGGATACAATATACAAACAGGAGAACCTATTCCCGCTAACTTTGTGCCCGGCTTTACTACCCGAATGCCCGCTGAAGACATGGCTGTTCTGGTGAATACTTACCGCCGCGAGAAGGCGGCCGGACGTGATCATCCGGAATGGCTCAAATGGATCACAAATTATTGTGACTGGTTGTTAACCCAGCAGAGTAACGATGGCTCATTCCCTGCTGCCTGGCAGATAGGAACGGGAAAAGTTATTCGGGATGGTAAAACAACCACTTATGTTCTCGTACCAGTGCTGGTACGAATCAGCGAAGTAACGGGACAGAAGAAATATCTCGACTCGGCTGCCAGGGCGGCGGAATTCGTCTGGACAAACTATGGCAGCAAGGGCGTATATATGGGTGCTACGGGAACAGGAAATAATATTGCCGACAAGGAGTCCGGCATGTTGTCTATGGAAGCTTTTCTGGCTCTCTATGAAAACACCAAGGATTCCAAGTGGCTCGAACGTGCAAAATCTGCCGGTGACTACACCGAAAGCTGGATTTGGATATGGAATGTGCCTATGCCTATGGACGCTGATGATTCGATACTGCACTGGAAAAAAGGTGTACCCACTACAGGTGTAAATGGAATCGGCTCTGATGGACCTGGCGGCGTTGATCAGTACCTTGACTGGGCCGTGACGTCTTACGCGAAGTTGTACAAGTACACAAATGACGAACACTACCTTGATGTTGCACGTGTCCTTCTTCATGATACTAAAGCGATGCTGGCATTACCGGGACGCACATATGATTTACTTGGCCCGGGCTGGCAGCAGGAGCACTGGAACCTTGGACCGGGCAGAAAAGGAAATGGAGCACACAGGAACTGGCTGCCATGGATTTCTATCAACCATCTGCACGGTATAATGGGATTGGAAGAACTTGATAAGGATCTGTATCAGCGTTTAGCCAAAGGAAATTAAATAAAGATACAATAGAAATATTATGATATGTGTAAAGTGATTATTCTTAAGGATGTCCATGCATATGAAAACTTTGAAATTATCTGTTCTGATTGTAATTATTTTATTATTGGGGTTTTTTAACTATACTTCGGTAAATGTATCTGGTCTAAGTGCTGGTCTTACTGAGTCAATTACTTCGGAAACATCTTCTCCTGATAGTTTTCCTCTTTTACAAAACAAACAGGTCGCGTCTATTTGTGTGAACCAATCTGATTATGCTGGAGTGATTCGTGCAGCTTCTGACCTTCAGGCCGACATTGAGCGAGTCTCAGGAGTTAAACCTGAACTGACAGCTAATGGAGTACCTTCCGGTAAAATAGTTATAATAGCAGGAACATTAGGAAAAAGTGTATTGATTAATAACCTTGTAAATGAAGGGAAGATCAAGGTAGATTCAATTGTCGGAAAGTGGGAGTCCTTTGTTATAACCACTGTTTCTCAGCCTGTATCTGGAGTAGATCAAGCACTCGTTATTGCAGGAAGTAATAAACGTGGAACTATTTATGGCATATATGAAATTTCCGAGCAGATTGGTGTATCTCCCTGGTATTGGTGGGCAGATGTTCCACCGGTTCATCATGAATCTATTTTTGTTAAAGACGGAACATATATACGGGAACCTCCTGCTGTGAGATATAGGGGCATCTTCATAAATGATGAAGACTGGGGGATATTTCCATGGGCATCGAAAACTTTTGATCCTGAATTTGGGAACATCGGTCCAAAGACCTACGAAAAGGTCTTCGAACTGTTGTTGCGTTTGCGGCTCAATTATATTTGGCCTGCCATGCATGCCTGCAGCACTGCATTCAGCTCTGTTCCGGAAAATGCTGAATTAGCAGATAAATATGGTATTGTCGTTGGTTCATCTCATTGTGAGCCGATGCTCTATAACAACGTTAGTTGGAACGCGAGAGCTAATGGACGCTGGAACTACACTCTCAATCGTGACACTATTTATGGTATCTGGGAAGAGAACGCAAAGAAGCGTGGACAATATGAAGCTGTCTGGACGCTTGGTATTCGAGGAGTTCATGACCAGGGAATGGAACGACCGCCGGATGATATGCCGGGGAAAATTGATTTACTGAAAGAAGTCTTTCGCGATCAGCGAAACCTGCTGAATCAATATGTTACCAAAGAATGGGGACAAGTAGCTCAAAACTTCGTACCCTACAAGGAAGTGTTACCGATTTATGATGCCGGTTTGGAAGTGCCGGACGATGTGACTCTCGTTTGGGTGGACGATAACTTTGGTTATATTCGTCGTTTGAGCAATCCGTTGGAACGCAGAAGGCCCGGCGGTTCCGGTGTTTACTGGCATATGTCATATTACGGTGGACCTCATTCATACTTATGGATTAATACAACAGCGCCCGCATTGATATGGGAGGAACTGTACAAAGCATGGGTAAACGATGCTCGCAGGCTCTGGGTTATCAATGTAGGTGACATTAAGCCAATGGAAATCGGTATAGATTATTTCTCGAAACTTGCCTGGAATCCCGAAGGTTTTAATCTTGGAAAACAACGAGAATTTCTCATGGATTTTGCCTCATGTAATTTTGGTGAAAGGTTCGCTCAGCCGCTAACAGAATTGCTTATGGATTTTTACAGGCTCGGTACAGTTCGTAAACCGGAATTGATGACTCGCGAGTGGGCTCTTTCAATTGCTGATGAGAGAGCTTCACAGTTGGAGAAAGATTACAGATATTTGCTTAAACGTGAAGAATCTCTTTCCAGTACGATTCCGGCAAATTCACGCGATGCCTACACAGAAATAGTTGGATTCCCTGCTCGTGTTCTTGGAGATGCCGGATTGATTTTCATGTCAGATAGAAAAGTTCAAAAAGCAATCGATGTTTCTGCCAATACTAACGAAATCGATAAGTTGCGCAGTGACCTCGAAGCTCATGTGGAAAATTTTAACACAAAAGTTGCGGGCGGAAAATGGAATCATATGATGCCCGGTTCAGTGACCGCAACTAATTTGACTGCATGGAATAGCCAGGTTAGATGGCCATGGGGTGAAAGAATATCAGGAGGTAGGGGTACAGGAAGTAATACGGCTTCGCCTGAACTGATACCGGCAGGCAATATCTGGCGTGACGCAGCAACCGCAGATCGTAAAACCTCATCCGGTTCTGCTCAATGGGCCGTAATCGAAGGACTCGGACCGTCAGGCCGTGCAATGGCAATACAACCAGCAAACATTGAGTTATCATGGAGCGAAAACGATGGAAATGCGCCGTCTATCGAATTTGATTTCATCAGCACAAATGACCAGGCTGAAGTATTCATTGATTTCCTGCCGACTTTTCGACTATACCCGGGTATGAAACTCCGTGTAGCAGTGTGTGTGGATAACAATATGCCGACTCTAGTCGAAGTGCCTGGGTCCAGCGGCGAGGAAAACGAAAATGGCTCAATTCGCAGTTTGGCAGTCCAGAATAATTATAGCCGAGCACGAATTCCATTGCCCGGCTTAACCGATGGCAAGCACTTGCTCAAAATCCGAGCGGTAGATCCGGGCGTTGTGATTGACTGTGTGTCTTTACCGTAGACTTTAATTTATATGTAATTTCGTCTCATTTTTAAATATTAAAACTTTCAATTGAAAGAGTAATTCAATGAAAATAAATACGATATTACTTACAGGAATTATGATTTTGACTTTTGCTGGTTCAGCTATGGCTGCAAAACCGCTTGACGGCTACAGTTTTATTCGAGGAGTATGTTACCCTGGAGGATGGCGAAACGATTCGACTATCATCCAAAGAGATTTGGGTTATGCAAAAAGATTGCAATTGAACAGTACACGAGTATGGCTCAGCCCGAGTTCTTATCAGCGTGATCAGGAAGCCATACGCAAGTTTGCTTTGGAATTGGGTCAAACTTTGAAACAGTGTTGCGGCTTACTTTGATTTGTAAATATTTTGATGAGGTAAAAGTGACATTTTCAGGAGGTATATTATGTATAAGGTTCGTATCGTTTCATTAATTATTTTTTTATTGTTAATGGTAGTATCTGTGTAAACTTTACTCAGACCTTCGCGCTATATTCGGCCAATGTCTTAATAATGAAAGGCAGATAGTTGTGAATTGAAAATAATGGGTGGTAACGAAAGTTGAAGATTGTTTTTGCCTCCAGGTTTGTTAGTGGTATAATCTGAATAAATATCTATCGCTGCTTTTTAAGGAATAAACTATAAAATAGTAAAAGCCCGAATCAAAGTGACAATTCGATATGACAAAAATTAAATTTTTGGAGGTTATCAAATGAAACACAAATCAATAATTATTTTTTTTGCAATTGCAGTAACGGGTGTAACCTGCTTGGCCGGTACGAATCAGCCAGCCGTTGTGAGCGGCTCGCAGGCCACATCTACCGAACAGGCCAATCAACAAGTCTATCCGGTACCGCCCCAAGGCTTCGACCAAGTACGCGAGGGGATTGAAAAAGGCCTGTTTGAAAGGGTGGACTATAATTCAACAACCATAGGCGCTGTGCGCTCGATGCTGGTTTATACTCCGGCTGGTTACTCCAAAGACAAGAAGTATCCTGTATTCTACCTGATCCACGGTGCAGGCCAGAATGAACGAACATGGGTTAACGAAGGCCAGGCCAATATAATCCTTGATAATCTTATTGCCGACAAGAAGATTGTCCCGATGGTTGTTGTTTTCCCAAATGGCAGTGCTGCAGCTAACACGGGACGCGGCGGCAATACAGGCAGAGGTGGAGCAAGTCGCGGTCGCGGGCCCGGTGCTATGGCTCCGGCAACTCCAAATAGTTGGTATTTTGCCGCAGTAAGTGGTGTTGCTGCAAGTGGTGTTGAAAGTCGTGGCAGAGCTGGTGGTCGTGGTGCTGGTGCTGCCGGTCGTGGCAGTGGAATGGGTGGTGGATCCGGAGACTTTACTAACGATTTGATTAAAGATATCATCCCATACATCGAGTCACACTACTCAGTTTATACTGATGGTCAACACCGCGCTCTTGCTGGTCTGTCTATGGGTGGTATGCAAACCAAAGCCATCGCTCCGGGTAACTCAGATAAGTTTGCCTATTTCGGAATCTTCAGCGGCGGAAATCTCTCGCCGACAACAGACATCACTGATATGACCACCTTCAAGAAGAACGTTAAAATTGTGTACATGAGTTTCGGCAGCAGGGAACCTTCCAATCCACGTGGTACCGGTGGTCTTCCAAGCGGCCCGGTCGGTATCCAGCGCGAAGCTGATGCATTGAATAAAGCTGGTGTCAAAGCTGTTTGTTATGTCTCCCCGGATTCGGCACACGATTTTACGAGTTGGAAACGCAGCTTATATTACTTCTCACAGTTGCTTTTTAGGGATTAAAATAAGTATTATAAATATTCTGAGTCATCGTGACATACAGATATGCAAAAACTAAATAATTCAGGAGGTCATCTTATGAATCACAAATTGATAATTATTTTGTTGATTGCTTTAATAACAGGTGTAACTTGTTTGGCTCAAACGGCTGCACCTGCGCCGGTGGACGATTGGAAGCCATCGTCTTTGAACCAGGCTAATCAACCGTATCCGCAGGTCAACTCACAGGGTTATGCAAGGTTTCGCATTCTGGCGCCTAATGCACAGACTGTAACTGTGAATATCGGCAGAACCCAGATGACCAAAGGTGAGGATGGTTATTGGACCGGAACCACCACTGCTCCGTTAGATGAGGGATTTCACTATTATCATCTCACAATTGATGGGGCAATGGTTAACGATAATGGCACTAACTGTTTCTACGGTTCTTCACGTTTGGAAAGCGGCATAGAAATTCCTGCACAAGATCAGGATTTCTATACTTTAAAGGATGTTCCTCATGGGAATATACGTCAGGATCGTTTTTATTCCAAAATCGGTAGCGGCTGGCGACGAATATTTGTCTATACACCGCCGGACTATGATAAAAATACATCTGTTCGTTATCCAGCACTGTACTTGCAGCATGGCGGCGGCGAAGACGAAACTGGCTGGCCTGTTCAGGGCATGACAGACATAATTATGGATAACCTGATTGCCCAAGGCAAAGCGAATCCCTTTATCATTGTCATGGCAAGCAGCAGTGTAGGCGGAGGCGGTGCTCGCGGCAGTGGACGTGGAGGAGCCGGAGGTCGCGGTGTTGTTCCCGGTGCAGCCGCTGGCGGAGTCCCGGGTGCGGCTATGGGAGCTGCTCCTGGTAATGCACCAACTGCAGGCGGTCGCGCCGGCGCCGGAACTGGTGGTCGCGGAGGTATGGGCAACAGTGCTTTCACACAGGTTCTCATCGATGAGCTGATACCTTATATTGACACCAATTATCGTACTCTTTCTGATCAGCCTCATCGTGCAATGGCTGGTCTTTCCATGGGCGGCATGATAACAAGAACAACTACACTGGCTAATCTTGACAAGTTCTCTCACATCGGACTTTTCAGTGGTGGTACCATCTCTATGGAAGATGTCAATAGTACACCAGGTTTTAAAGAGAAAGTTAAGCTGGTTTTTGTCAGCTATGGCAGTCGCGAAATTGGTGACAACCGCGGTGGTGCCAGACAAGGCATGGGTGGCCGTGGCGGAGCTCCAGGTGCAGCAGCAGGTGGAGTGCCGGGTGCAGCGATTGGTGGGGCTCCTGATGCAGGCGGTCGTGCTGGCGGTATGGGCGGCAGAGGTGGTGCCGGTGGTACACGCATGGGCGCAGGTGGTGGTGGTCGCGGTAATCCGCAAGCAAGTGTTGATGCTTTGAAGCAAGCCGGTATCAATAGTGTTTTCTATGTTTCCCAGAATACTGCTCATGAATGGTTGACCTGGCGACGAAGTTTATATCAATTTGCACAACTTCTGTTTAAAGATGGCTCTCCGATATCACCTGTAGCCGCTTCAGTCGGTAACGCAGCTGCACCGGGTGCTCGCAGAGGTACTGGACGAGGCGGGCAAGGTGGATTTGGTGGTGGCGTGACACTTTCACCGGAAGACAATAAGGAAGCCTTTCCGAAAGCACCGGAAGGTTTCGATAAAGCACGCGAGGGGATAGAAAAGGGCAAACTTGAAAGAGTGGATTATGAAGCAGCCGCAGTCAGTCCGGATCTGAAACGCTGGATGGAGGTTTATACTCCTGCTGGTTATTCCAAGGACAAGAAG
>CAZMPL010000017.1:0-22296 GCA_964567805.1 uncultured Pirellulales bacterium
TGCGTTCTTCTGCGGCTGAGATGGCATGAATTTCCTGAATGAAATTTATGAATTCTTAAAAGAACGCTTCGAGGTCAGGATTTTCGACGGAAAAAATGAAGATGAGCTCTATGAATTGATGAAGTGGAGTGATATTTCATGGTTCGAATGGTGTACAAATCTTGCGGTAATTGGTTCAAGAAAACCAAAAGTTTGTGAAAATATCATCAGGCTGCATCGATACGAAGCATATGAACAATGGCCTTTGGAAGTAAACTGGTCAAATATTGATGTTCTGATTAATGTGGGCAACAGTTTTGTAAAAAATACGCTTCTTCAAAGAGTTCCTGATATCGAAAATAAGACTTACTTTGTTACAATTCCGAGCGGAGTAAATCTCGATCGTTACTCATTTGTCGATAAACCTCGTGGTAAAAATATTGCGTTTTTATCCAATCTTAGATTAATAAAAAATCCTGCATTGATTTTGCAATGCATGCAAAAACTTCATTATATTGATCCCGGGTATAAATTATTTTTCGCAGGTCAGTTTCAGGATGGAAGTCTCGAACAATATATCAGGTATATGATTAATGCTCTCGGTCTTCAGGATGTTGTATTTTTCGATAATTGGCAAAGAGATGTACATGTATGGCTCAAGGATAAACATTTTATAGCTTCTACAAGTATAATTGAAAGTCAGGGAATGGGAATACTCGAAGCGATGGCTTGCGGCCTCAAGCCGGTAATTCATAATTTCCCGGGCGCAAGTGAAATTTTCAAACAGGAATATTTATTCAATATTTCTGAAGAATTCTGCCAGCAAATTCTTTCAGACTCATATGAGCCTATGCAGTATCGCAGATTTGTTGAAGAAAAATATCCTCTCAAAAAACAATTAGCTGATATTAATAATATTTTCATCCAGCTCGAAGCAAAAATCGAGTCGGAGAAATCTGGCAAAGTACAACATAATTCTTCATCGAGTGGAGTAAATAATAAGTTTTCAAATAAACCTGATTTAAGTTTATTAAATGTGTAATAAATGCAAAGAGATTATAATAAATACGAACCGCTTGTAAATGTCATTATACCGACATTCAATCGTCCTCAATATTTTCAGAAAGCTCTGAAAAGTGTATTGAATCAGAGCTATGAAAATCTTCAGGTTATTGTAGTAAACGATGGTGGACAGGATGTCAGTGGAATCGTTGACTCCTTTTATGATTCGCGGATTGTTTTTATTAACAGGAAAGAAAACTACGGCAAAGCGTTTTCGCTGAACGAAGCTCTGAAATATGCAGAAGGAAAATATATCGCTTATCTCGATGATGATGATATGTACTATCCTGACCATATTGAAACTCTCGTTGATGCATTGGAAAACAGAACAGATTGTCACGTTGCTTATAGTGATTTATACAAGGTGTATTGCAAAGTATCTCAGGACGGAAGCCGGCAGGTTCTTAGCAAAACAATTGAAGTGAGCAGGGATTTCGATCGTTTTTTTATGCTGCATTTCAATCATGTCCTGCATGTAAGCTTAATGCATCGCCGCGACTTGATTGAAAAAACCGGGCCTTACAACGAAAAACTCAATGTTTTAATCGATTGGGATATGACACGCAGGCTTGCGTTCTTTTCTGATTTTTATCATGTTTATAAGATTACAGGCGAATATTATCATCCTATGGGTGAATGTGACAGGATTTCTGTTCAGCAAAGAAAAAATCAACAGAATTACGTTAGAAATGTTATGGAGATTCGTGCCGCTCGACCTGAAAAGCCATGGCCTAAAATAAAAGATTTGTCGATTATATTTATGACAAACAGGCTGGATCGTCAAACAGGGCAGACAATAAACTCAATTCGGCAAAATACATTTTATCCTTACAAATTATATGTCCCGATATCATTAAAGGATTTCAATGGGTTAAGCATGGATATGACGAATCTTGTTTTCGTGTCTGTAAGTCCGGAAAGCAGTCAGGAAGAGCAGATAGATTTATCGGTAACGCAATCCGAGGGGGATTACATTGCGATTATACCAAGAGATTTTCCCATACGTGACCGATGGATTGAGAATTCCCTTTATGCTTTAATCAATAATACAAATAACAGAATCGGATATCTGCTTGAAGATTCGAATGATAGTATGTGCGGGATTGTACTGAGAAAAGAAGATATATCCGAAGCGAGGAAAATGTTCCCGAATATGTCGCTGCCTGATTCTCTGAATTCTGCCGGGATAAAACTCAGGAAACCTGAATTTGAAGAATTGCCCTTGCAATTCGATATTATGCTCCAGCATGCGTTTAATGCTCAGAACGATGGAAACTGGATACAGGCTGCAAAAATATATGAATATATAGCAGAAAAACACAACAACGAATTGTGGATGAGATCTCTTGGAGCGAATGCGTTATACAAAGCGGGTGATAAACAGTTAGCCGCAAGTATATGCCAGGAAATTAATCAGCAAAGACCTACTGTCAGTACTTTACTGCTCGAAGCAAAAGTCAGACGTGAAGAAAAGAAATATGACGAAGCTATCGAATTATTAACGATGGCTGAAAGAACAATAGAAGGAACGGAGTATTTATGGACGTAGCTCGAAACGATACGAGTCAGCATGATTCAACACAACATTATGAAATTCTGCAGGAATTAGGCGATTGTTATTGTTCCATGGGTGATTATGTAAAGGCTAGAAAATACTATGAAAACGCGGCTGTCCTGGAACCGGATGAAGCCTCTCCTTATGTAGGACTCGGTGTTGTTGCTTTACAGAATAACCAGTTAAATGATGCACGTGCCGCTTTTAAGGTTGCATGCAGGCTCGATGCTAATTGTGCGAAAGCGTATTCCGGTCTTGGTATGGTAGCTCAACAGAATAATGATTTTCGTTACGCGTTCGATATGTATCTGAAATCGCTTGAACTTGATAGTGAAAATCTGATAGGTATTCTCGGCTTGTTTCAAACTTCATGCCAGATGGGTTCGTTCGAGCAGGTGACACATTACCTTGAAATGTACCTCGATATGCATCCTGGTGACACTTCAGTTATGTATCCTTTGGCGGCTCTTTATATGAAAGACAGGAAAATCGAAGCATCGCAGAATATTTTAAGAGATATTCTTGTGCTTGATCCGAAGAATAAAGACGCGGCTAACCTCCTCGAAGAAATTGAGCATAACTTTGCGTCTGCACAGAAAATATAGTAAAGAAAACAGTTATAGGAGTAGATACTTTTGTGAATACCAATCTAATAGAAATCGCTTCAAAGGAAGATATTTTTCTTCTGAATGAACTTGCAAGGCTTTTGGAAGAGCAAATTAATCTCATTCAGTGCTCCGACATTTCAGGGAAAAAAGTCGAAGCTCTCGCGATACAAATACAATCTATAGTCAGCGAAGTAGCGAATAAAGGTCTCCTTGATTTGGAACAGTTCAGAGATAAACGTGAACATATTAAACGCTTATATGATAATCTTAATCTTGCTGTAATAGCACGAAGCAATGAAACAGAAACGCAGTTGAATCATATACGAAAAGGCAGAAAAACTATTGATACTTATCATGAAAATATTTTGGCCAACTCTTAGAAAAAATAAGAATTAAGTCAAATTCTTTTTACAGGTTTACACGATGCGAAATTTTAAACTTAAGAAATTAGTTATAAAACCGACAATGGCATGTACTGCCAAATGCAAAACATGCCAGTTGAGAAGAGACCTTCATAAAAGCTTGATAAATAAGCGAAAATTGTCTTTTGAACAATGGTTAAAAATATTTGAAGATGCCTCGACACTCGGTGTCGAAAGACTTGATATAAGCGGCGGTGAACCAACTCTTTACAAGCATCTCGTCGATTTAATAAAAGCTGCAAAATCATATGGATGGTACGTTAATTTAAATACTAATGGAAGCTTGATAAATGAAGAATACGCTTCAAATCTGATTAAAGCCGGACTGGATTCAGTAAGTATTTCCATTTATAGCGCTGATCCCAAAATACATGATGAAATGAGAAATAGTGAAGGTTTGTGGAGTAAAGCGACTCAAGCGGTTAGAATATTCAGCAGATTACGTGAGCAATTATCGAGCAATATACAAATAGCTACTCAGTGTTTGATATGCCGGGAAAATTTCAGAACGATAGTTGATTTGATGAAGCTTGATTACGAGCTTGGTTCTGACAGGATAGCTCTAACGTATCTTGAGGGGGATTTTGAAAAACAATATCTTCTGACAGAAAATGAGATTAATGAATTTAAATCAAATATAATCCCACAAGCAAGTGCATTCTGTGAAACTCTCGATTCTTCAGTAAAAGACAGGGCAATAGAAGTTATTAATAGTGTTTTCAGTGAGACAATAAACAGTATTAACAATTTTTCTCAGGGAATATATAAACCAGAAGAATTATATCCTGAGCCATGCAAAAGACCTCAGGAATTCACGATTTTATTAGCCAATGGTGACGTACATCCATGTAATATGGTCGAGTATTCGCATGAACCGGTAATGGGTAATTTATTCGAGCAAAGTTTACCCGAAATCTGGAATAGTGAAAAATGGAACAGTTTCAGAGAGAATCTTTTTGGTTATTGTAAATTATGCCCGATTAATCTTTATATGACAGTTCCATTGAGGCCAAAAATTAAAAGAATAATATCTGCTTGCAAACCAAAGTTTATTTCTGAAGCAAAACCTGTAAGTACTTATGACAATATTCAGGGTAAAACTATTTCCCCAGGTTTATGGATGCGTCAAACAATTGACCGCATATATCAGCAGAAGCAACTATTTACTCACGGATTTCCAGATTTGCAAACTACACAATATTGGCCGAATGAAAAATTAGTCCTTTTTCAAAATGCACGTTTACATTCTGTAATTGAGTATGCTTATTCGAATATTCCAGGTTATAAACGCAAGTTTGAAGAAATTGGATTAAAACCTTCTGATATTCGTACAATCGAAGACTTGAAATACTTACCAATTACTAAACGTGAGGAATTACAGGATAATAATGATTTTGTAAATCATAAATTAGTAAGCGGAACCCTATATACCGGCGGTTCTACAGGGACATCTCTGAAATATTACGAATCCCAATTATCAATGGTAATTAGAAATGAAGCTCATTTACGAGGCTGGAAGTGGGGCGGATTTGAATATAATATGAAGTATTGTATTTTGAAATCAGCTCAGAAAATACAGCAGCATGGAGGCTGTTTGCATCTTGCTGGAGATTTGACTGAAGAAAATCTGAGAGAAAATCTGGCTGCAATACAGAATTTCAAGCCGCAGCATTTGAAAGGATATGTCGGCTCATTATATATCTTCGCGAGATTTTGTCTTGATAATAATGTTCGTATCGAAGGATTAATATCTGTAATTCCAAGTTCAGAAAATCTTTATGAATATCAGCGGCAAACAATGGAAAAGGCTTTCGGATGCAAGGTATTCGAAGAATATTGCTGTAATGATGGTGGCGCGTGCGCCTGGGAATGCGAAGAAAGAGATGGATTACACTATGTGATGGAAAGAGCAATTATTGAAGAAGTACAGGGCAAAATGATTGTCACTGACCTGTGGAATCTTGCAATGCCTTTTATCAGATATGAGAATGGTGATTCGGTTCAGTTTCTTGATAAAGAATGCAGTTGCGGCAGGCAATTGCCTCTGATAAAAGTAAAAGGAAGAACAAACGATATTATAATAACTCGAAATGGTATTATAACACCATCCTTTCTGATACATCATGGTATAGGTTTGGTAGGAGTCGATAAAGAAAAGCCGAATTTCAGGAGCGGTTTCCGTGCCGTACAGTATGTACAAAAACCTGGAAATATTCTCGATGTAAATATCGTTAAGAACAGTTGGTGCACGATCCATGATATAGAAAATTTCCAAAAGGACCTTGCGGAGTTTATGGGAGATCTTCAAATAAATATTAATTTTGTCAATGAAATACCAAAAACCAAAAAAGGAAAAACATCATTTATTATAAATGAAGATAAAGATTTGCTATCTCGATTCCAGCATAGGATGACTCAGGAGTCGTATAATGATTCTATTAATTTAATATCAGATAATAATCAGAAGCAAGTATGTATAAATCATGAAAATCCTAAAGTAAGTGTATTACTTTGTGTTTATAATGCTCAAAAGTATATTCGTAAAGCTCTTGAAAGTATAAAATATCAGACTTTTCAGGATTTCGAAATAATCCTTATTGATGATGCAAGTACTGATGAAACACCTGAAATTCTTCAAAAATATTATAAAGATACGAGAACGTTAATCCATAGAAATTCAGAAAATCTTGGATTGACGAAATCATTGAATATCGGATTATCTTTATGTAGGGGGAAATATATTGCTCGCATGGATGCGGATGACATTTCTATGCCGCAGAGATTTGAAAAACAGGTGGCATTTCTCGATGATAATCCTGAATGTGCCGCTGTTGGCTCCTGGTGTATGAGAATTGATGAAAATGATGTAATCGTTAATCAATGGCATCACCCAACAGATTACGAAGCTATAAAAGAAAGACTTATTACTCAAAACAGTATCTTTCATGGTACAGCTATGATTCGTAAGGAATCGATTCTCAAAATAGGAGGGTATAATGAAAAATATATTTATAGCCAGGATTATGATTTGTGGCTGCGTCTTTCCAGAATAGCTCAAATACGAAATATCGGAGAGTATTTATATTTGTCACGCGCTGATTCCAAATCAATTTCAAACGTAAATAAAGATGAGCAGAATAAATATGCAGAAATGGCACGTAAAGAAGCTTTTATGCAAAGTTCAAATACTGATTCGTTTTCTAATGCAGTAAAATATTTTCTTGCCGCTAAAGAGAGTTTTGATAAAGATTGTTTTAGTTCCGCCATGGAAAATATTAATCAATATAAGTCCATGATGGATTATTCACGATTAGAGAGAAAAGAAAAATCACGAACGAGTAATTATGATGTATCGGTTGTTATAGTGACATATAACAGGAAACAAGAATTATTACAATGTCTCGAAGCTGTTACGAACCAGGATACGAATAATTATGAAATTATCGTTGTAGACAACGGCGGCTGCGAATATGAAAGTATTAAAAAATATGTCGATAAGTATATTAAATGCCCGATTAACTTTAATTTATCAGAAGGCAGGAATATAGGTGTTCATTTTGCCAAGGGTAAAATCGCAGCATTTCTCGACGATGATGCACTTGTCGAGCCAAACTATATATCATCAATTAAATCCGCGTTTGAAAAATACGATATATTCGGCTTGCGGGGAAGAACTCTTCCAAAAAATAATGTGAATTATATTATTGGTTCGAATATATATGATTTAGGGAATAAACCTTTCCCGACTTATTGCAATCAGGAAGGCAATTCAGCATGGCTGCGTGACATTTATCAATCAATGGATGGAATGGATCCGCTTCTTTTCGGGCACGAGGGAAGCGATTTAACTTATAGAATAATAAAAAAATACAATAGGCCGGACAGGATAATTTATTGGCCTGAAACTATTATTTATCATAATTATCCTACTCAGGAAAAAGCAGGTACTAAAACTATTCTTCACCAGAGAAGCGGCAATTACCTTCAATTCAAACATAATGCCAATATTTTTGTAAACCGAAAAGATATAGAAAGATATCCCATATCCAATAAGCAGGCTGCATCTCGAGCTATTCCAAGTGAAAACAGGGAAGTGTTACCGAATAATTTCGGACCAAAAGTTTCTATTGTTATCGCATGTCATAACTGCGATAATTATTTAACTGCATGCATCGAAAGCATTCGTAATCAGACAATGAAAGACTGGGAACTGTTTTTACTCGATGACAAAAGCAGTGATAACACAAAAAATATAATCGAAAAATATTCGGTGATGGATCAAAGAATCAAGCCTTATTACTTCCAGGATAACACAGGACCGTATGTAAGAAGAAACTATGCTATTGAGCGAGCAAATTCCGATTTTATTGTTATTCAGGATTCGGATGATATCATGCATCCTCAAAAATTAGAAAAACTATATTATGAAATAGCAAAAAGTGAGCGGCTTGGTATTGTCGGATCGTTTTACCTGATGGCTCTTGATGAATTCAAAGATGTTCGCTATTGCGACAAAATAGATTTACCTGTTACGCATAACGAGATAATGGAAAATTATCGTTCGAATGCATATGTTTGCTGGCATGGTTCCGCTATCATTCGAAAGAACCTTTTTGAAACGGTCGGCTTATACGATGAGCATCCATACGGCTCAGATAAATTCTGGCTCGCTAAAGCCGCGGAATATTCACTTTTGACTAATCGAATCGAATTTAAGAACCTACCGGAATATTTGACATACAAAATTGAACATTCATCTTCACAACAGGGACAACTTCCTAATCTTGATCCGAGAAGCAGAAGGGCAAAATTCCAGACTTACTGGAATTATAAGCTCATGAAGATAAGGGAAAAAGTTCTAACGAATCCGCAAACCGATATATGTGCAGAGTTAAGGAATTGCAAGTGTAATGATTATATTTTAAAATGAGGATAAATACGTTTCATGTATAATCACGCTTGATAGTGTTGAGAAAATCAGTAAAGATATTGCGAAAAAAATGAAACACTATAATCTTATTAGGGCAATGTCTTATTATGCGATTGACAGGAAAGAACGGGCTCTTGAATATCTTGATTTGGAAATAAAGACTCACTGTAGTGAAGCTGCGGCACAATTTATCAAAGATGGTTTTGGAAAACAGCCAATCAGTAATCTTCATTTATGGTGTGAAAGTAATTCTGATAAGTATGACCTGCGCATAATAGATACAGGAAGGCCGTCTTCTGATGAGCCTCTGGTATCTGTAATCATCCCGGCGTATAATGCCGCTCAATATATAGCGGACGCGATTAAAAGCGTGCTTGCCCAGGATTATAAAAATTTCGAGCTTATAATTATCAATGACGGCTCGACAGATGATACGGAAAAAATCATAAAGAGTTTTAATGATAACAGAATACGATATATGTCTCAGGAAAATCGCGGCCTTGCGGCTACACACAATATCGGCATAATGAAATCTCAAGGTGAATTCATTATTAAGCTCGATTGTGATGACATGATGACTCCCGATTTTATCTCGAAACATATAAGGCAATTTATAGAACATCCTGAAGCGGACCTTGTATATTGCGATGATTATTTGATTGATGAAAATGCTAAACCAATAAGAATTATCGAGCGGCCTCAATATTCCAACAGGAATATATTTATAAGAGACCTGTTCAGAAATGGTTTTCCTGTGGTTCCTTTCAGGACATGTATTAAAAGAAGTGTATTCGACAAAATAGGATTTTTTGATGAAAACTTAATAGTCGCGGAAGATTATGATATGATGCGGCGTTTCGTAATGCATGATTTGAAAGCAATTCATTTAAAGGGTGCGTTATATTTGCGAAGAATTACAAAAGAAAGTTTGTCGAGGAAAGCTTCTGAGCGGAAGGCAAAAAGTCATTTCGACGTAGTACGGAGATATGCGGAGACATTTGCGCATGATGAACTATTCCCTGATATGGACTGGCAGCCGATAGCTCTCAGTAAAAGACAGTTGTGTGTCAAATATATGGCTGCAGAAACGTTTCTTGCGATAGGATGCGATTATATCAAAGCAAATTCTTCACCTGTATATGCAAAAGAAGCTTTCGACCAGGCCGGATATATGCTTGACGAATGTATGAAAATAGATCCGAATAATAAACAGGTAAAAAAGCTGATACAGCAATGTGAATTGCATAAGCAAAATATAAATAAGCAAATGCTGCAATATGTATAGCAGAGATTATAAGTAAAGGACAGAAATTATGTCAACAATCCAATTATCTGGATTATCGACGGGTATAGATACACAACAGTTAATTGCTCAACTGATGGAAGTCGAAAAACGTACTTTAAATTTATATACCGCACGCCAAGAAACATGGAATGAAAGAAAAGAAGCATTAAGTACACTTGAAACAAAACTCAGCGATCTTCGAAGTTCAATTCGTGACATTTCAGATGCGGATGAGCTTAAGGCTTTTTCTGCTTCTTCCAGTGATTCGGATGTAGTAACCGCCGAAGCATCTTATAATTCTTTCGAAGGCAATCATAATGTTATTATCAATCAGTTAGCGACATCAGAACGATGGGTTCATAAAGCCGGCCTGGAATATGCTGAAGATTATGTAGGCGAGGGTACTTTTATCTATTCCTATAACAACAAAGAAACATCGATAACAACTACTGAAACTACAACGCTTGAGGATCTCGTTGGCCTGATAAATAATGACGCAAATAATCCAGGTATTACATCGAGCCTGCTATATTATAATAGTGCGTATCATTTAGTTCTAAATGGCAATGAAGCGGGAACAGATTACCGGATTACCGTAAATTCGAGCAGTACACAGGTTTTGCAGGCAGATAGCGAACTTACAGAAGGCGATGAAAATGCTACGTTAAGTACGAGAATTGTTGATCTTGACCAGTTCGGAGGAAATACTCTCGAAGGTGGTGAAGTAATTGAGATAACCGGAACAGATCATAACGGTAATGCGATTGCTAAGGTGAATCTTTCGATAACAAGCAATACGAAATTAAGCCATCTTATCGATGAAATTAATGATGCATTTGACGGTATTGCAAAAGCGACTCTTGAAAACGGCAAGATAATTTTAACTGATAAAGCTTGTGGTGACAGCGGCTTGTCATTAAATATTTCTTACAATGCGAACGGTTCAGCCGCAACACTGTCACTTCCTTCCATGTCCATTACGAGTGAAGGAGGGAGCACGATTTCAAGTCTCGCGAATTTCGATTTTTCTGATTTTACACAAACACAAATTGCGAAGGATTCTCTTATTAAAGTCGATGGTTTTCCTTCTGATTCTGCCGTTTCTGAAGTTCAAACAATTAATCGGGCAACTTCCCCGAGTTCCGGTACATATACGCTTACATATGAAGGCCAAACAACCGCTGAAATTGCTTACAACGCAACTCCGGCGGAAATTCAGGCGGCACTTGAGGCTTTATCTTCTATTAACGTCGGAGATATTACGGTAAATGGTTCGACAAATGGATTAAGCGACGGAGATGTTACATTTACATTTAATAATATTCTTGGCGACGTGAGTATGATTTCTGTTAACGGGACAAATCTTGGTCCAGGGAGTTTACCTGTTACAGTTGCAGAAACGACGAAAGGTGTTCCTGCTTATATCAGCAGAAGCTCGAATACAATTGACGATGTGATTCATGGAGTCACATTACATCTCCATGACACGACCGGCGAAAGCGGCGAGGAAATTACTCTTACCAGAGATATAGAATCTGTAAAAACAAAAGTACAGAAAATGGTTGACGCGTATAATCAGGTTGTCCAATATATCAAGGAAAATTCATCCTATGATACAGAAACCAGGGAAGCCGGCATTTTAATGGCTGATTATACTATCACATCGATAAAGTCACAAATAAGAACACCTCTTATTGCCCAGACGAACGGATTCATAGAAGATATTGACAGTTTTCTTATACCGGCTCAAATCGGTTTCGAACTGGATAAAGATGGTGTATTGTCACTTGATATGAATGCTTTTGATGAAGCCATAGCGAAAGATTACATGTCTGTTCTTGCTTTAATCGGAGCGGATAAGACCGGAAGCAGTAACAGCAATACAATCAACTACTACGGTGCGAGCAGCAAGTACACGACCGCGGGCAGTTACGATGTACAGGTTGCAGTCAGCGGCGGGGCGATTACAAGTGCGCGTATTAAATTAGCAGGGGAATCAACTTACCGCAACGCAACTGTTTCTGGCAATATTATTACAGGTGTAAGTACTTTCGATGATAACGGAGAACCTGTATATCCGGAGAACAGCTTGCAGCTTAGTGTCGATCTGAGTCAAAATGGAACATTTAACGCAACAGTACGAGTCAAGCAGGGTTTTGCCGGAGCGATGGAGGATTCGCTCGATAAAATATTAAAAACTACATCAGGCTCAATCAAAATTGACCAGGAAAATGTCAAAGACCAGCTTGACTTGCTTGATGACAAGATTGAGAATGAAGAATACAGGCTTGAGCAAAAAGAAAAGCATTTAACTGAACGATTTGCACGTCTCGAGAAAACTTTGACGTTGCTTCAAAACCAGATGGCGGCACTTGGTATGTCATCTTCTTAGTTTTTTATTGTATTTTACTATCCTGAAGCCATTTTGGAAACTGCTCCGGTGTGACATTGAGCCAGAGTCCTTTTTTATTACTTCTCGCGCGTGATTCGAGCTGGTTATATTTGTTATAAAAACTATGTCTGTATTTCGAATATGCGTAAGCGAAACCTTCACTAAGCATGACTTCGTTCAGGAAAATTCCATCCGGCAAAAGTACATAAGCTAAAAGTCTGCCGTACTTGTCCCTTGTATTTTTTTCTTCATCGAGGTAAATAGTTACTTGTTTCCCAAACGCGGATTTGTGAGCAAATTCGGATGCCTCTCTTGCAAAGTACATGTCTCCTGCTTCGGTGTTTATTTCCGGAGTATCTATCCCGATGAGTCTTATTCTTGTTTGGCGGTTTTTAATGTCTGGGCAATTTATATCGAGTGTGTCGCCATCGACAATCTTTGTTACTATAAATGTATTAGTATTGTACTTTTCGAAATCCGAAATTCCGCTTTGTAATTCAGTTTCTGATTTGTTGTTCCAGGAATGGTTTAAATGATTTTTATCAAGATATGTAATTAGTGATATGAAAAACAGGCATATGATATAAATAAATCTTTGCCCGCGTTTGCTGATCGCATATTTGCGTTTTGATTTATGCACGTTTTTGTGCATCATTTCACTTAAACAGGAAAACATTTTACATCCAAAGCGGCTAAAGAATGATAATGAACTTCAGCCGCTTTAGATGTTATTTGATTTAACTTTTATTTACTTTTAGTTCTTTGTTTCGCTGGTCTGTCCAGTTCGAATGCCATGCAAACTGCTTCAAGGGCCTTTTCAGCCTGTTTTTTGCTGACAGAACAACTTATTCTGATTTCGCTTGTTGTTATGGTATCGATATTCACCTTTGCTTTAGCTAAAGCGCCGAACATTTTTTCAGCTACGCCGTAATGTGATCTCATACCGACACCGACAACAGAAACCTCGGCGATATCTTCGCGAATATAAATATCCTGAACGTTGATTTCCTTTTTGATTTCATCGATAGCTTCTTTTGCACTATCCAGGTCGGAGAGGTTAATCATGAATGATATATTTGCCACATCCGGGCTTACTTCGGTTTGAATAATATCATTTACTACTACCTTGTGTTGTGCAAGATGAGTGAAAATTTTTGCTGCATTGCCAGGAACATTCGCTATGCTAAGCAGACCAATTTTGGCTAAGTCTTTTTGTATTGTTGCGCCAGATACTACGACGTCTTCCATTTGGGGTACCTCATGAGTTATTAGAGTTCCGATTGTTTGTTCTTTACTGCTTCTTACATGAATAACTACATCATATTTTTTGCCGAATTCAACAGCTCTCGAGTGCATAACTCCGGCACCGAGGCTTGCCATTTCCAGCATTTCGTCATAACTGATTTGATCCAGTTTAACGGCTTTCTTGAAAATTCTTGGATCAGTTGTATAAACACCATCAACATCGGTGTAAATTTCACATTCTTTAGCTCCAAGAGCGGCCGCAATAGCAACTGCGGTCGTGTCGGAACCCCCACGTCCAAGAGTAGTGATATTTTCGTTCTCGTCAATGCCCTGGAATCCGGCTACGACTACAATTTTTCCATCGTTAAGCTGCTTATGAATTCTTTGAGCATCGATACTTTTAATGCGTGCCTTTGTATGAACACTATCTGTAACCATGCGAATTTGACTTCCGGTAAAACTGATAGCTTTATGGCCCATAGATTCAAAAGCCATAGCCAGAAGTGATACAGATTGAATTTCACCAGTGCTTAAGAGCTGATCCATCTCGCGTTTTGGGGGATTTGGATTGACTTCTAATGCATCTGCTACAAGTACATCGGTTTGCTGACCGCGTGCTGAAGCTACAACTACTACTCCGAAGCCTTTTTCTTTAGCTTCAATCGCGCGTTTGCAGGCTCGACGCATTTTTTCAGCGTTTTCTACCGATGTTCCACCGAATTTTTGTACAAGTATTTTCATAAAATTTCCGTTAAAAAAAATATAATTATATTTAACTTTTACTAAATTGTTAAGTTATTAGCTTTTCAAAAAATATTCCATCAACTCAAAACCATTCTCGATTTTAAATCCGGATTTAGCCGCGTTTGATTCACTGAAACCTGTTTTCATGATACCAGTTATATCGTACCCGGCCATAGCAAATGGTACAGGTTCCGGAGAATGTGAGCAGGTTTTAACCTGAGTCGGATGGTCCGGCATTACAAGTATTCGCCATTTATCATAATTTTGCAGAGCCTTAAATACCGGGCCTACAACATGTTTATCGATAAGTTCGATTGCTTTCTTCTTTACCTGGGCGTTTCCACTGTGACCGGCTTCATCAGGTGCTTCTACATGAATAAACACGATATCGTATTTATCAAGTGCTTCTATCGCCGCCTGGCCTTTGCCTTCGAAATTCGTATCAATAAAGCCGGTAGCACCGGGAACATTTATCAAATCAAAACCGATAAGTTTCGATAATCCTCTTACCAAATCAACGGCTGTAATGGTCGCTCCTTTGAGTCCGAATTTTTTCTCGAAGCTTTCCATTTGAGCTTTTTTGCCCTGACCCCACAACCAGATTGAACTGACCTGGTTTTCTCCGAGGTCTCTCCTGACCTGGTTAATATCATGATTGGCAAAAAAACCTTGTGAGCGTGCCATCAAGTCTATTAGCAAATCGGCACCTTTGCCGCGAGGTAAAATTTTTTCTATTTCTGTTCCTATATAGTCATGAGGCGGATATGTCTGTACCTCGAAATCCGCGTTTTTGAAAACCAGCAGATGCCTGTAGCTTACGCCGGTATGAAAACGCATTTTTTCAGAACCGAGCATTTCATCCATATCTTTTATGAGCTTTTCAGCTTCTGGAGTCGAAATGTGCCCGGCGCTGTGGTCCGCCATCTTGTTATCAGCGATAGTTACGAGATTGCATCTGAATACCCAGTCGTTCGGTCCAAGATTGATATTCCGAGCGGCTGCTTCGATAGGGGCGCGGCCGGTATAAAATCGTTTCGGGTCATAACCCAATAATGACATTTGCGCTACATCGCTTCCGGCCTCCAGCCCATCCGGGACAGTTCGTACGGTTCCCTGTTTGCCTACTGTGCAGATTTCGTCAATGTTTGGAGTTTCGGCTGCCTCAATAGGTGTTTTGCCGTTAAAGATATCAAGCGGTTCGTCAGCAGCTCCATCCGGAATTATTATAACGTATTTTGCCACTAATCATTATCCTCCGGTATGTCAACAATTCTTATGCAGACGGGTTTGCCGCTTATTCCATCAAGCTTCTCCATGCTTTCCATGGCCGCGGTGATGTTTTTCTGAACAGTAGTATGAGTCAGAATTATAACAGGTACAGTATTGTCAGGACCTATTCCTTCATGCTGTAATACGCCGGATATGCTGATATTTTGTTCGGCAAGAATCCTGCTTAATTGCGCCATGATGCCAGGCTGGTCCTTGCACATTATTCTTATATAAAATCTGCATGATTGATTGGCTATTGTTTCAATCGAAACTCCAGCTTCTGATTTACTTCGTATTGACAGATTCTGGAATGTAGATTTTGAATTTCCGAGAGCTATATCGATAATATCCGCTACAACGGCGCTTGCGGTCGGCATCATTCCGGCTCCTCTGCCGTATAATAATATCTGGCCAACTGCGCTTCCGAATAAACTTATCGCGTTAAATGGACCTCCAACGCGGGCAAGATGATTTTCCCTGGAAATAAAGGAAGGATGAACTCGTAATGAAACTCTGTTTTGCTTGTCTCTTTGAGCAATCGCGAGTAGTTTCAGGCAATAACCCATTTCGTTTCCATTACGTATATCATCAATTGAAATCTTATCGATTCCTTCACAATAAATGTCATCAAGACCAAATTCACTTCCGAACGCGATTGAAGCAAGAATCGCAAGTTTGTGTGCGCTGTCGCTTCCGTTTATATCGAGAGTCGGATCAAGCTCGGCGTAACCTTTTTTCTGGGCCTGTGCCAAAGCTACTGAAAAATCCTCATTGCAGGCGGACATATTTGAAAGAATATAGTTGCATGTTCCGTTTACTATGCCGTACATGGCGGTGATATTATTTGCTGTCAATCCGCTGCGAATTGTCGAAATCAGTGGAATACCGCCGGCACAGCTTGCTTCGAAAGCAATGCACTTATTATTTTGCCTTGCGATTTGATAAAGTTCGTTACCATGTTTGGCCAATAAGGCTTTGTTTGCGGTAACAACATTTTTTCCTGCCTGAAGCATTTTGATTTGAACGTCTTTTGCGATTGTAGTCCCGCCGATCAACTCTATTCCTGTTTCAATAGATTTATCGTTCAGGAGCCTGTTCAGGTCGTTTGTAAGGATTCCATCGGGCAATTTGACCGGGCGGGGCGTGGTCGTATTAATATCGACAACACAAGCCAATTCAAGACGGATACCGATTCGTTTGGCAATAGAATCGCCGTCTTCAAGTATCAGCTTTGCTACGCCGCTGCCGATTGTCCCGAATCCTACGAGACCTACTTTTACAATTCGTTCATTCATAATGTCTCTTTAGATTAATTTCTATGAGCAGGTTCAATCCAGAACTTACTCTGGATTAATTATAATAAACTAAAAATTAAACTCTAAAAAACCTTATTAGTCAAGCAAAAACCGTTAAATTAACACAGGATTAATATTTCTCCAGCATATCAGGTTATCGGGATTTGTCTTAATTGACAGGAAATCGGTTTTTTGTGGATTTTTGAGGATTTCTGGTTTATTGTATTGTCCTGCTATGGTATTGGCCTTCGCTGAACCTTGTAATCTGCCGCAAGGCATCCCGGCGGACCTTGTTGGACGTGACGAGAAATAATCTCGGGAATCTTTATTTTTGGAGAAGTTTAATAAAGATGAATGAAAATAAAGGAATTTATCGATTTAACGAAATAGAGAAGAAATGGCAGGAGTTTTGGGAGAATTCCAAAACTTTCAAAGCTAAGGATTGTGATTCGAAGCCAAAATATTATGTTCTGGATATGTTTCCATATCCTTCCGGCCAGGGTCTGCATGTAGGACATCCGGAAGGTTACACCGCAAGTGATATTGTTGCCCGCTATAAACGCATGAAGGGATTCAACGTTCTTCATCCTATGGGTTGGGATGCGTTTGGTTTGCCCGCTGAGCAGTACGCAATACAGACCGGAACCGCACCGGAAAAAACTACAAAGAAGAATATTGATAATATTCGCAGACAGATAAAATCACTCGGTTTCAGTTACGACTGGGGCAGGGAAGTAAATACGACTGATCCGAAGTATTTCAAATGGACGCAGTGGATTTTTCTGAAAATGTTCAATAGCTACTTCGATAAAACAGAACAGAAAGCCAAGCTTATCGAGCAATTGCCGATTCCGAAAGGATTGAGCGAGCAGGAAAAACGTAAATACATCGACGAGCATCGCCTGGCGTATGAAGATGAAGTAGCCGTAAACTGGTGTCCGGCTCTCGGAACTGTTTTGGCGAATGAAGAAGTAGTAGGCGGCGTAAGTGAGCGTGGCGGCCATCCTGTATTTCGCAAACCAATGCGCCAATGGATGCTCAAGATAACTGAATACGCCGAGAGACTTATAGATGATTTATCCGAAGTTGACTGGCCGGATTCGATAAAAAAATTGCAGCAGGACTGGATTGGAAAAAGTATCGGTGCAAATGTTGATTTTAAAGTAGATGGCTCTGACGAAACGATTCGCGTTTTCACAACTCGTCCTGATACATTGTTCGGTGCTACTTATATGGTAATGGCTCCGGAACACAGGCTTGTTGACATTCTGACAAGCCCGGATAAAAAAGAAGCGGTTAAGAAGTATCGTGAAGAGGCTGCACGTAAAAGCGATTTGGACCGTACCGATTTGGCGAAAGACAAGACCGGTGAATTTATCGGCGCATACGCGATTAATCCGGTTAATAATGAAAAGATTCCAATCTGGATAAGTGACTATGTTCTGATTAGTTATGGAACCGGCGCGATTATGGCCGTTCCTGCGCATGATGACAGGGACTATGAATTCGCTGTGAAATTCAATTTACCGATTATTCAGGTCGTTCAGCCGGAGGACGAGAAGCAATCAGAATTGGTCAAGCAGGGCAAGCTGTGTTTTGCCGGTGATGGAATAGCTGTAAACAGTGGTAAATTCAACGGCATGAGAACTCCGGAATTCAAGGAAAAAGTTACCAAATGGCTCGAAAAAATTGGCCAGGGCAGTAAAGCGATTAATTATAAACTCCGTGACTGGCTTTTCAGCAGGCAAAGATACTGGGGCGAGCCATTCCCGATAGTGCATACTGAAGATGGGCGAATTCTGAGTCTTGGCGAAAAAGACTTGCCATTGGCATTACCAAAGATTGATGATTACAAGCCGTCCGGCACAGGCGAGCCGCCTTTGGCAAAAATTACTGACTGGGTAAATATCACTTTACCGGATGGAACAAAAGCCGTTCGCGAAACTAATACGATGCCTCAATGGGCCGGAAGCTGCTGGTATTACCTGCGTTATCTCGATCCTGATAATAGAGAAAAAGGCTGGGACCCGGAGAAAGAAAAATACTGGATGCCGGTTGATTTGTATGTCGGCGGGGCTGAACATGCTGTATTACATTTGCTTTACTCAAGGTTCTGGCATAAATTTCTTTATGACTACGGATATGTCACTGTAAAAGAGCCGTTCAAAAAACTTGTCAACCAGGGGATGATTCTCGGCGAAGACGGTCAGAAAATGAGTAAGTCACGCGGCAATGTAGTCAATCCCGATAAAGTGATTGAGGATTACGGCGCCGATTCGATGAGACTTTATGAAATGTTCATGGGCCCGCTCGAAGCGATGAAGCCATGGAGTATGCAGGGCGTAGAAGGTGTTCATCGTTTCCTGCAAAAGCTCTGGCGTTTGGTAGTGGAAAAGGACGCCGGCGGACTTAATCAGAATGTAAAGGATGTACAAGCCGACGATGAAACTCTCCGATTGCTGCATCAGACTATAAAGAAAGTCGGAGATGATGTAGAGAGTTTCGGTTTCAATACCGCGATAAGCGCAATGATGATTTTTGTGAACCATTTATCGAAACTTGAGATTGTTCCGAAAAAAGCGGTTGAGCAATTTATACTGGTTCTTTCGCCGTTTGCGCCGCATGTTACTGAAGAATTGTGGCAAATTCTCGGTCATAATGACACTCTTGCTTATGAGCAATGGCCGCAATATGATAAAGAACTTATCAAGGAAAAAGAAATCGAGTTGGCGATTCAGGTTAACGGAAAAATAAAAGATAAGATTGTTGTTCCCGCGGATGCGGATGAAGAAAAAATTAAACAAACCGCACTGAACAGCGACAAAGTGAAAGATGCTTTGGGTGGAAAGAATCCGAAGAAAGTGATTGTTATCAAGTCGCGTTTGGTTAATATAGTAGTATAAATGTACACTGAAATCGAAGCAAAATTGAAAGTCGAATCACTCGATAAAGTCAAAAGCCGACTCATCGAGCTTGACGCCGCGTATATCGGTGAACAATTACAGGAAGATATATTGTTCGATGCCGCTGATGAGAGTCTGTCAAAGAATGATAGCTGCCTTCGTTTACGCAAACAGGAAATGAACGGCCAGACGAAGTACATACTGACATACAAAGGCGCGAAAGAAAAAAGCAGCCTTAAGAAAAGACGTGAGATTGAAACCGTTGTTGATAATGGAGATTCTGTAAAAGAACTCTTATCTGCTCTGGGATATGTGAAAAGACTCGTTGTAGAAAAATCTCGCAGCTTCTGGAAATTAGGAGAATGTGAAGTCGCTTTGGATACGCTGAAACTTCTCGGGAATTTTGTGGAGATCGAAGGGCCGGATGAGAAAGTAATTAATGATGTTCAGAAGAGCTTAGGCCTGGAAAAAGTTCCGAATATATCAAAAAGCTATGCGGCGTTAATTGCTGAAAAGCTTCATCAGAAAAATAAAAAATGAATGGAATCTTTTAGTTTATGAAACCAGGTGATGGTTATATCAAATATATAGCGAATCCAAAATCCGGAGCCACAAGCGGCAAGTTAGTCTGGAGCAGGTTCGAGAAATACCTTATTAAAAAGGGATTCGATGTAAGAATCAATCTTACACAATCTCTTCGTCACGCATGTGAATTGGCTTCGGAAGCGGCGGATGATTCTGATTGCTCGATGGTTATAGCGATTGGCGGCGATGGGACGATTCGGGAAGTAGCGCATGGTCTTGAGGGAAACAGTACGCCGTTACTTATATTGCCCGGCGGAACAGAAAATCTTTTAGCGAACGAATTGGGAATTGACGGAAAGCTCGAATCGATTATAAAAACGTTCGATGCTCATTATATGAGGCCGCTCGATTTGGGAAATATAAACGGCAGATGTTTTACTTCGATTGCCGGTTTCGGTTATGATGGCGAAGTTGTTCATAGAATGAATGAACAGCGTTCGGGACATATTGACCACTATGATTATTTCTGGCCTATCTGGCGAAGTTTCTGGAACTACAAATTCGACCCGATGAGCGTTACGATTGACGGTGAAGAAGTTTTCAATGGCCCGGGACTTGTTTTTGTTGGAAATATTTCACGATATGCGATAGGTCTGCAAATACTCCATGACGCTAACTTCAGTGACGGCTTGCTGGATATTTGTATATATAAGTGCGGCTCACAATTTCACCTTGTAAAACATTCGATTATGACTGTTTTTAAGCATCACTCAAAATGCAGGGATGTTATTTATCGACAAGGCAAGAAAATAACAATCAAATCTGAAACGAATCGTATTAAATCTGAAATAGATGGAGACCCGGGACCGGGTTTGCCGGTAGAAATAAAAATTATTCCAAATGCTGTTCAGTGCGTGGTCCCTGAAGGTGCAAGGCCCGCCGGAATTAGAACAAGAATTAAAAGAGCAATAGGATGATATACAGGAAAATATATGAGCAAAAACTTTAAGATTGGTAATGTAAAAATAGGAATGGATGCGCCGTTATTTGTGATGGCCGGGCCATGTGTAATTGAAAGCCTCGAACATTGTATCAAGATTGCTGAAAGACTTGTTTCTATAAGTGACAACACAGATATTGGAATAATTTTCAAAGCGAGTTTCGATAAGGCTAATCGTTCGAGTAAGAATAGTTTTCGCGGTCCGGGAATGGAAAGAGGACTTGAGATTCTTGCTGAAGTTCGAGAACAAACAAAACTTCCTGTAATGACTGATGTCCATGAATCATCTCAGGCCAAGGAAGTTGGCGAAGTTGTTGATTGCCTCCAGGTTCCTGCTTTTTTGTGCAGGCAAACTGATTTGCTCTTTGCCTGCGCCGAAACCGGCAAGCCTGTAAATGTCAAAAAGGGGCAGTTTCTTTCTCCTGCTGAAATGAAAAACGTTGTGGAAAAGATTCGTTCGTGTGATAATGACAAAATAATGCTTACGGAACGTGGAACTTTTTTCGGTTATAATCGACTTGTAAATGATATGTCATCAATCGAAGCGATGAAGCAGCTCGATTGCCCGGTAGTTTTCGACGCGACTCATAGCACGCAGCAGCCGGGAGGATTGGGAAACGCAAGTGCGGGAAGAAGAGAATTGGCGCCTATACTTGCCAAAGCCGCTATCGCTGCTGGAACAAACGGTTTGTTTTTGGAAGTTCATGATAATCCTGAAAAAGCAATGTCGGACGCCGCTTGTGTCATGCCGATAGACTGGCTTGAAAATCTGCTCAAAGTCTGTAAAAAGATTTTCGAAATAGTAAGAGAGTAATTTCCTGATAAGGATTGAATAAAGAAAGAAAATATTTGTATGGTCCTGTTCCTTCAAGGAGACTTGGAAGGAGTTTGGGAGTTGATATCGTACCGGCTAAAGTCTGTACTCTGGATTGTATATATTGCCAGGTAGGAAAAACCAATAAAAAAACAATCGAGCGAAAAGAGTATTTACCCGCGAAGTTGATAATCGACGAACTATCTCAGGCGATATCGCAAGGTCTTGATGCTGATTATATTACTCTTGCCGGTTCAGGTGAGCCGAC
>CAZMPL010000018.1:0-1613 GCA_964567805.1 uncultured Pirellulales bacterium
GCAAGAATCCTGCGAAGATTATATAAAATAGATATGGCTATCGAGCGATTACGAGCCGCCGAGCAGGCATTTGAAAACAATAAGGATATTCTTTCCGAATTAGCGTCACTGTATCGTACATATAATCGTCCGTCGGAAGCGTATCGTATTACATGGCGGCTTTATGACGAAGCCGAAGATCCCTCAACAAAACTCGGCTATGTTCGTGACTTGTCTGTGATCGCAAGAAATATGGGCAGCATGGAAAGTCTCATAGAAAAACTTCAGGAACAGAGAGCGAATAACAGAACTTCAGTAGTTCCGCTTTTAGCGTTGGCAGAGGTTTACAGGCAGGCTGAAAAATATGAAGAGCGGCTGCAGGTTTTGATGGAAGCAACGAGACTAAGGCCGAATGATATAACGCTTTTGAATGAAATTGCGCGCATGGAAGAAACGGAAGGTTTCTGGGAGCAGGCAATCGATACTTTACAGCAGGCTTTGCCGCTCGATGCGACAAATTCTACCAAGCAAAAACTTGCACGTCTCTATATTCAGTACGGCAACGAGGATGAAGGTTATCGTTTGTTATTCGATTTGGACAACAAAGTGACATCCGATCCTCTCGAAGTAATAGCTACTTTACAGACTCTTTTGACTGAAACGAACTGGGATATAGCCGAACAATATCTTGCGGAAGTTCTTCCTGCTTTTCCTGACGATTACAGGCTGCATTATTATTATGGTTTGTGTCTTAATGAGAATGGCAAATACCAGGAAGCTCTGGAAGAATTCATTAGGATTATTGGAATGAAAACCGAAGTGCCCGGTATCGCATCTCAGAATACTGCCGCTCAGCAATCAGATTATTTGGAACAGATTGCAAAAATTACTCCGCCCGGAGTCACCGAGCTTATTTCCTTGCAGCAGGTTTTCAGCAGGGCATTATCGTATAACGGACAAAGTAATAATCTCCCATACTGGTATTATCCCAACAATTCACGTCAGCCGGTAAATATTAATATTCCTCAAAAGATTGATGAAGTCCCCGGATTCGCTATTGCGCAAATCGCTTCGATTCTCAATAATGACTCCATGCTTGAGACTCCGGAAATAGACAGCCAGTTACGTGATTCTTTATTAAAACGTGTTCTGCAGGAAAACAATCTTTCTTCGCTTGAATTTATCCTTGATAGTAAAAAGTTCTCCATTAACAATCTCAGTTCCTCGATAGCGGAAATTGTAACCGAATATCCGGATAACGAAGCTATACAGGGTTACTGGGTGATATATTCCGGCGCGAATCCTAATAGTGACGAAAAACACGTCCGGCATGTATTCGATATGTTTAAAGAAACTTATCCATCATTGTCCTGCATGTTGGGATTGATGTATGGCGCAGGTAATCAAACAGGTTCAGATATTTTCAAACAATCTCTTGAGATGATTGACAAAATAGATGAGCCTGACCAATACCTGATGTCACGAATCACACAGATAATCATGTCGCAGAATGAACTCGTGACACAGGAACAAAAAGCTGTCCTTACGGCTAAGCTTATGAACTGGTATGAGAAACTCAGTTCTGACCCCTCACAAAATTCGATTCGGAATGAAATTTCCTACAGCTTATTAAG